>JBFKTM010000636.1:0-2583 GCA_041636295.1 Oleiphilaceae bacterium | reverse complement strand
GTACCACTTTGTGGGTATTTTTGGGGTTATTGTTATTTCCCTAATTAATTCATAGGGATATTGACATAAATAAACTTTTGGCGAGTCAATTTGATTGTTTAGGAAGACGTGACAGAATGCTGACTTGCCTCGCTTTAGTGCGCTCTAGCCGATAGTGACCAATAAACAGGCAGCAATAGAACGCCATTCACTTTGTTTGTAAATCGCTTTTAAACTATCTTCAAATAGCGGGCAATGATTTTCAGGGCGGGACATTGTGCTATGAATCCGAATCTTACTCACCTGGCGCTTCATGTTGAGAATCTTGATGAATGCGTGGCATTTTATCAAAAATACTGTCAACTGCAGGTTATTCATGAGCGGGAAAAACGAAGCAAACGGGTGATTTGGATGGCAGAAATAGGCAGGGAGCATGAATTTGTCATCGTGCTACTGGGTGGAGGCTCTCGCCATCCACTTGCCGATACCGATTTTAGCCATTTAGGGTTTGCCGTGGAAAGCCGTGAGGACGTTGACAGAATAGCCCAGGCAGCAAAACAAGAGGGTGTGCTGGTGTGGCCCCCTGTACAGGAGCCGTATCCGGTTGGTTATTATTGTGGTCTGCGAGACCCAAACGGCAGTTATGTCGAATTCAGTTACGGCCAACCGTTAGGGCCAGGGTCTGAAACCATGCCTTTTGGATGATCGACCGGTTACTCAACGGCAGCTTTAGCGATTTTTAAAACTACCCCGCGATCAAGCGCGCATTGACCAAGGTGAATTTAACCCAGCGTAAACGACTGGAAATTCCCAATCCTATGATTACAGCAGAAACCATGAGTTTACCGAAGGCCCTTTGGCATGGAAGGTAGAGAGTGGCATGGAACGTAAAGAAAAGGTGTGCCAATAGAGGCTCAAGGGGGTTATCTACAGCTTGCAACAAGTAAAATGCTCGACAGGCAGGAGCGGGAGATCAACCAGCTACTTTCAAAATCTATAAGTGCAGATTAGCGTTATTTGGCCTTTACAGATTATTTACAGACCGCTGACTTACTTAAAACCTTTCTATCGTTATGCTGATGCCCAAATTACTGATTTTGTAAGGTGGGCTAAGACATGACAACGCAGAACAAACCACGCCATTATGGTTATCCCATTATATTAATGCACTGGTTCATGGTGCTGATCTTTATTATGGTAATAGGAACTGCCTGGATATTTGATGAACTCCCCAATGGCGATCTAAAGCTTGATCTGATGTTTGCCCATAAGTCATTTGGATTATTCATCTTGATGCTTGCAACATTAAGAATGGCCATTAAAGCATTTTCCACCTCGCCATCAGGATTTGGCAACCACTGGGAGCAGAAAGCCGCTAAAGCGGGGCACTATGCACTCTATGGGGTAATGATTATGTTGCCGGTCAGCGGTATTGTTATGTCCTGGGCTGGCGGTTATAGCGTATCGCTATTTGGTTTCTTTGAACTCTCTAGCCCATTTAGTCACAGCGAATGGCTACAAAGTGCGGGTGAAGAGGTACACGAATTTTTGGCTAATACTCTATACCTGTTACTCGGTGTTCATCTGGTGGCAGTGCTTTACCACCAGATTATCAAGGGAGAGCCGGTGATGAAACGGATGTCGCTTTTTAATAGCAAGCACTGAGATTATTTCGCCGCCGTGTTGAAGCGGCGGCTGGATGATCTAACGAGCGGTTTGTTGGTTATTCCAGTCAATGCACTCTTCAAGCGTAACGCCCTGGCCACCAAAGATATCCAGAGCACTGCCAATCGTCAGGTTCACACGACCATTCGAGAGTTGCTTCACCAGTTCAAGGTCTTCGAGGGATCGTGCACCACCGGCATAAGTGACCGGGATAGTGGTTATCTCTCCCAATAATTTGACCAGCTCCTGGTCGATACCGGCCTGTAATCCCTCGACATCGGCGGCGTGAATCAAGAATTCCGCACAGTGTCCGGCCAGCTCCGTCAGTGTTGCTTTAGTAATGGCGGTGTTAGTCACTGTTTGCCAGCGGTCGGTTGCAATATGCCACCCCGATTCGGTTCGACGACAACTGAGATCCAGCACCAGACGCTCTCTGCCTGTTTCCCGTTTAATGTTTTCCAACCGGTCAGAGGAGAGCTGGCCGCCCTCGAACAGATAGGAGGTTACAATCAAATGAGAAGCGCCTGCTTCCAGAAACTCCGCGGCATTGTCGTTGTTAACGCCACCACCAAACTGTAGACCCTGAGGCCAGGTTGATAGCGCTTTAATGGCTTCCTCTTTATTGCCAGGGCCCAGTGCAATGACGTGGCCACCCTGAAGCTGATGCTCACGGTAGAGCTTTGCGTAGTAGGCTGCATCGTAGGGGCTGACATAGTTGGTATCGGCACCTTGATCATTCAGGCTTCCGCCAACAATTTGCTTTACTTTACCTTGGTGCAAGTCGATGCATGGACGAAACAGAGTCAAGAGATACCTCGTGTGATAACTGACTGATTAATTCTAAGTGGCTCATTATACCGAAATGGGCGTCGTGGCGTCGTTGTTTTATTTATCCACAGCATTTTATGCGCGGTTATACACAAATTCTGTGGATAACTT
>JBFKTM010000635.1:0-2584 GCA_041636295.1 Oleiphilaceae bacterium | reverse complement strand
TACATCGCGGCGCACACACCCTGGGCGACAGAGCGACCGCAGCCTTTGAAGGGGCTCGTGAGCGGGTGCGGCAGTTTCTTAATGCGCGAAGTACTAAAGAGATCATCTGGACCCGCGGCACTACAGAGTCTATAAACGTGGTTGCCAGCGGTCTTACTCAGTCATTAAGCGCCGGTGATGAGATCATTGTTAGCCGAATGGAACATCACGCTAACATCGTGCCCTGGCAGATGCTGGCTGAGCGTACGGGCGCAACGCTTAAGGTTGTTGAAATCAACCAGGCCGGTGAATTGCTCGAAGGGGCGTTGGATCAGCTACTTACGGAAAAAACCAAAGTAGTCGCTATTGCCCACGTATCCAATGTACTGGGCACGATCAATCCGGTAAAAGAGATTATCGCCAAAGCCAAGGCGGTGGGTGCTATAACCCTAATAGATGGTGCTCAAGCGGTTCCCCATTTCATGGTAGATGTACAGGCACTGGATTGCGATTTTTATGTTTTCTCTTCACATAAGCTGTTCGGCCCCACCGGTATTGGTGTGCTTTATGGCAAAGAAGCGAGGCTCAATGCCCTGCCCCCTTACCAAGGCGGCGGTGAAATGATTGAAAGAGTCACCTTTGAGAAAACAACCTATAACGAGTTGCCATACAAATTTGAAGCGGGAACCCCAGCCATTAGTGAAGCCGTCGGCTTGGCAAAGGCTATCGACTATTTTTGCATGTTTGACCGCCAATCGATTGAACTTTACGAAAATAACCTTATGAATTACGCCAATTCGCTGGTGAGCAGTGTCCCGGGCATGGAGATCATTGGCACGGCGACTCATAAAGTGCCTGTTATGTCATTTAAAATTGAGGGGCTACACCCCAGTGATATCGGCACGCTGCTTGACCAACAAGGTATTGCTATTCGAACCGGGCACCACTGTGCGATGCCACTAATGGACTTTTACGGCCTACCGGGAACAGCGAGAGCCTCATTCGCCTTTTATAACACGCAGGCAGAGGTGGAAGCCCTTTTTAAAGGTTTGGTGAAAATTCAGCGTCTATTTGCTTAAACAAATAGCGAGACGTTGTATAGAGGATATTTAATGAGTACTGAACAATTTACGCCAGATATACGAATCACCATGACAGAGTCAGCGATCAAGCATACTCGCAATGAGGCCGCCAAAAAGGCTGATTGTCAGGGTATTAGGCTATCGCTGGAGACCAGCGGATGCTCTGGTTACATGTACGAGATATCGTTTGTAAGCCAACAGGAAGCCACCGAACAACAGGAAAACGATCATGTTTTTCAGATTGCGGATGATATCCGTCTATTTGTAAACAAAAAGCATCTTCCTATTTTGAATGGAACAGAAATTGACTTCATTACCCGTGGTTTGAACTCAATGTTCCACTTCAATAACCCCAATGCAACCGCAGAGTGCGGTTGTGGCGAAAGCTTTTCAGTGGTCTGAGGTTTCTTCTAATGGAAAGAGAGGTTGTTCTAACCAAGCGCGAATGCGAAGCTCGTTTAGTGCCTTCCGGCACCGAGATCATGATTCCGAAAGACACGTTTGTCACCATCACCCAGGCACTGGGCGGCACCTTTACGGTGGCGGTCAACGGCAACCTGGCACGGGTTGAAGGCAAAGATTCGGACGCACTGGGTAAAGAAGTTAAATTCGAAAATTTTGAAACACCAGCCGACGGCACCGTCAATGACAATCAGGTATGGGAAGCCCTGCGGCAATGCTATGACCCTGAAATTCCGGTCAATGTGGTTGATCTCGGCCTGATCTATAGCTGCAAGATTGAAAACAACACAGAGCAAGGCAACTTGATTAAAATCGACATGACACTCACCGCCCCGGGTTGCGGGATGGGGCCGGTCATTGTTGCCGATATTAGAAGCAAGCTTGAGCAAGTCCCCAATGTCGATGTCGTTGATGTAAACCTGGTTTTTGATCCTCCATGGAACAATGATATGCTGACCGACGAAGCGAAACTTGAGCTTGGAATGTTGTAAACCTGGCAAGTGGCAAGTGGCAAGTGGCAAGTGGCAAGAATAGTTTAGGCTGACTGGATAAATAGATGAGTAACGACAAACACGCCCAATTTACCGAAAATGACTTTGGTGGCTCAATTAATACCGAAGAAATTCTCGACACCTTTGAGTTTCTGGATGACTGGGAAGAGCGTTACGCTTACATCATTGACCTTGGTAAAAAATTACCTGCCTTTCCAGATGAAGATAAAGTTGAAGAGCACTATGTTCATGGCTGTCAAAGCCAAGTTTGGCTCATTCACTATCTTGATGAAACCACCGGTAAGCTCTATCTGCTAATAGAAAGCGATGCGCTAATCGTGAGAGGTCTGGCTGCAATTGTATTGGCGACACTCAACGCCAAGACTCCCGGCGAGTTGCTATCAGTCAACATCGAAGAGATTTTCGAGAAGATGGACCTCATTCGCCATGTAAGCCCGACCCGAGGCAACGGACTTCGTTCGATGGTGAAGAAAGTACAGGGTATTGCAGAGCAATTGAGTAGCAAGTAGCAAGTAGCAAGTAGCAAGTAGCAAGTAGCAAGTAGCAAGT
>JBFKTM010000634.1:0-2586 GCA_041636295.1 Oleiphilaceae bacterium | reverse complement strand
TCCTAGCTCCTAGCTCCTAGTCCCTGGCCTCTAGCCGCATACCAAAGCTGTTCTAGGGCATTTGCTAACCAGGTGGCTTCTCTAAGCCCCAATTGCAGTTGCTGGGCGCTTAGGTGGGTGAAGGCGGGTAGCCTAGAGAGCTGCTCGATTGATAGTCCAAACCGACTCACCAGGGCGGCGGCATCAAACCACGGATTGCCTACTCCCGCATACTCCCAGTCGAGAACGACCTGCTTTTCCCCATCAACGCAGAGGTTGCCTGGGTGCAAGTCATGGTGGGTCAGGCAGCGAGGAACCGTAGGCAGGCCATTGATACGCAGGCACATTTCATCGAGTAGATTCAGGTATTTGGTTGATTCAGGCGTCGCCAGAAAAACTGCTCGGTAGCGTTGAAACAGGCTGGGATAGTCGAAGTGACAAGCATTATCGAGTGCTATGGTTTGCCATTGATGAACGGCAGATAAAAGATGTGAGCGGCTATCAAGTTGTTGTTTAGCTGAGCTTGAACTTGAACCATGGTGCTTCATCAAACACCAACCGCCTTGCCAGTCGTTTTTTAGGATGGTTGGAGCCCACGGGTATGTCTGAATATGGTTGAGAATTTCGGCTTCTCGATGGCGGCAGACACCAAAGGCAAGGGCTTCATCGGCGTTAATTCGTAGAATAAGCGGATTTTCATCAACCGTCGCCTGAAATAGCGTATTGGTAGGCGTGTAGTGCTGGTCGATTGCGACATTGAGTGGTTGCCACTGCACAGAACGTCCCAGATAGCGGTTGACCTCGTTTAATCTCTCTTGGGTGGCCGTCGTTGCTGGCTTCATGGTTCACCTGTGGGGAGTGTGCTAAGATCTTCATCACTACTTATCGGGGTGCCAGATCATAACATGTTTTGTTGTGCAGGCTGAGAGAAGACCCGTGGAACCTGATCCAATTTGTATTGGCGGAGGGAATAAGTGAGGCAGGTAATCGGTAGATACGCTTCGCTCGGTTCTCATTCGTCGTGAGGAGTTTATGAATAAACGACTGATTGCTGTGGTAGCGTTACTGTTGTCATCCGTCTCTAAGGCGGCTGACCTGACTATTTATACCTATGACTCGTTTGTATCGGAGTGGGGCCCTGGCCCGAAACTGGAACAGAGCTTTGAGTCGCAATGCCAGTGTGATATCGAATTTATTGCGGTGGAAGATGGCGTCAGCATCCTCAACCGTCTGCGGATTGAAAAAGCCAACACCAAAGCCGATCTCTTGCTGGGGCTTGATGATGCGCTGCTGGAAGTGACGCGTAATGAGGGGCTGGTACAGTCTCATGGTGTCGATCTGAGTGGTTTGAAGCAGGAGCTTAACTGGCATGACAGCGACTTTGTACCCTTTGACTACGGTTACTTCTCCTTTGTTTATGACAGCCGAAAAATCAGTGAACCGGTAACGTCATTGAAGGCTTTGGTTGAATCTGATGCCTCGGTCATCTATCAGGACCCGAGAACCAGCACACCGGGTCAGGGGCTAATGTTATGGATCAACAAAGTCTACGGAGATCGGGCCAGCGAAGCATGGCGTCAGTTAGCCCAACATACGGTGACGGTCACCAAGGGCTGGTGGGAAGCCTACGGCATGTTCCTTGAAGGCGATGCTGACTATGTGCTGAGCTACAATACCTCACCGGCCTATCATGTGGTTGCTGAGAACAAAACCCATTACCGCGCTGCACCGTTTGCCGAAGGGCATATCGCCCAGATCGAAGTGGCTGCGATTACTAAGACGACCAGGAAGCGGGCGCTGGCCCAGCAGTTTTTACGGTTCCTGATCTCCCCTGATGCACAAGCTATGATAGCGACCAATAACTGGATGCTACCGGTGGTTGATGAGGTAGCACTACCGGCTATTTTCGCTGAGTTGATTGCACCACAGCGGATCGGCTTTACTCCCGAAGAGGTGGCGGCCAACCGTACAGCCTGGTTAAAAGTGTGGCGTAGTGCTGCGGCGCGTTAGTCTCGTCCCATGATGACAATGAGGGGGGCCGGTTGGCTCAGTTTAGGGCTGATCCTGTTACTTACGGCCACTGCCTTCCAGGGGCTTATTGGCTTTAGCAGCAGTGGCCCGGACTGGTCACTGCTGAGTGACCGCTACTTTCATGGCATACTTATTTTTTCATTGAAGCAGGCGCTGTTGAGTGCACTGTTTTCCGTATTGCTGGCCTGGCCGGTCGCCCGTGCCCTTTATTATCTTCCTCAACTGCCGGCTCGGGGTCGGTTTCTAAGTCTCTGTTTACTCTGTTTTGTAATGCCGACGTTGGTGCTGATTACTGGTCTGGTGGCCCTGCTGGGGCGATCCGGGCTAATGTCGCCACTGCTCACCAACCTGCTGGGTGGCGAATGGAATCTGTACGGCCTAAACGGAATTTTACTGGCGCATATCTACCTCAACATGCCTTTTGCCGTTAGAGTTTTGTATCAACAGCTTCATGGAATCCCAGACAGCAGCTGGAAGCTGTCTGCTCAGCTCAAACTGAGTGGTTGGCAGCGGATACGTATCGTCGAGTGGCCCAGCCTACGTGGTGCTTTGGTGATGTTGATCGGTTTTATTTTT
>JBFKTM010000633.1:0-2595 GCA_041636295.1 Oleiphilaceae bacterium | reverse complement strand
TTCACTATATCTCCAGCGACCTTTAACCCCACCCCAGCCCTCCCCTTATCTGGGGAGGGAGCGTTATCGTGCCACTGATCACGAGCAAAGTTAATTGCAAATTTTAAGGAAGAGGCCAGGTTATGCTCCTCCCCCTGTCAAGGGGGAGTCTGGGAGGGGGTAAGGTGGTAGCTCAATATAGCATATGTAAATACCATTCAATTCTACCCCTAATTCTCACTTTAAACTTGACCTGGCGTCATAGAGTCGTTAGCTTACGCGCCTTGCTTCAGGTGTCCTGGTTCTCGCTAACGAGACTGGGATTAAACGGGAAGACGGTGCGTTAGGTTAACGTTATCGATATTCGATAGTGTAAACCGAACAAATCCGACGCTGCCCCCGCAACGGTAAACGAGAGCGTTCTGCATTAGCCACTGTGTTGATCACTAATACATGGGAAGGCGCAGAATATGGATAGTACTCGTGAGCCCGGAGACCGGCCTGCTGCATTCTCATGGCATTGCGGAGGGCGGTGTGGGGTACAGTATTGAGTTACTGTGTTCTGTTGCTCCTCCAAAATGTCTCAATTGCCCTTTTTCATGCGCGGGTGAGCGCTTTGGAGATTACAACGTGAACAAGTCCACACTATCTGCCTCTTTGGTACTGGCAGCGACCCTTCCTTTTTCGACATTTTCCACTGCCGAATCAGAACAGATTCCAGATCAAATTCCAGAACAAATAATAGTAACGGCCAATCGAATGGCACAGACCGCCGATCAAACCTTGGCACCTGTCACGGTAATTACCCGTGATGATATTGAAAAGCGTCAGGCGCGATCGCTGCCTGAATTGTTGCAAGGCGAAGCCGGCATTTCGGTGATCAATAACGGTGGTTTGGGCAAAAATACGTCGGTATTTATGCGAGGAACCGAATCGGGTCATCTACTGGTAATGGTCGATGGTATCAAGGTGGGGTCTGCCACATTAGGATCTACTTCGTTTCAGCATATTCCCGTTGATCAGATTGAACGTATTGAAATAGTTCGCGGGCCACGATCCAGCCTTTATGGTTCTGAAGCGATTGGTGGTGTCATTCAGATCTTCACGCGTAAAGGCAGTAAAGGGTTAACGCCTTCCTTTAGTGTTGGTGCAGGAAGCCACCATACCTACAACGCCACCGCGTCCCTGTCTGGTGGCAGTGACAACAGTTGGTTTAACGGTACCTTGGCGGGTATTGATACTCAGGGGTTTAACGCCTGTAATGGCTCTTCTACGCAGTATGCAGGGTGTTTTACCGAAGAGCCCGATAAAGATGGCTACAGTGAATACTCGGGCTCTGTGCGGGTGGGGTATCGCCTGGATAACGGCACTGAATTTGAATTGACGGCACTACGCGCAGCGGGTGAAACGGAATTTGACGGCTCATTACAAAATGAAGCCGAGGTGGTGCAGCAGGTTATTGGTGGACGTGTTAGCTTGATGCCTACTGATATCTGGAATATCAAGCTGAATGTAGGGCGTAGTGAAGATCAGTCAAAAAACTTTAAAGAGGGTGTATTTGTAAGTCGATTTGATACCGCGAGAGATATGGTCAGTTGGCAGAATGATATTGCCATCGGGAACGATATGGCTATTGTCGGTGTGGATTTCCAGCGAGACAGTGTTGATAGTGCCAGCGACTATGTTGTCGATTCGAGGAATAACACCGGGCTGTTTGGCCAATATTTGAAACAGCTGAGCGGACATGACATCGAGCTGAGTGCCCGTAATGATGATAACGATCAATTCGGTAATCATGCGACTGGAAGTATTGCCTGGGGGTATCAGTTAACCCCTACCGTCCGGTTGGTTAGCTCCTATGGCACCGCCTTTAGTGCGCCGACATTTAACGATCTGTATTTCCCGGAAGATGCATTCTCTAAGGCAAACCCTGATTTACAGCCGGAAGAGTCAAAAAGCGTTGAAGTGGGCGTTCGGTTTAACCCCGATTACGGGCAGTTTGAGTTAAACCTCTTTAAAATGGATATTGATAATCTGATTAGTTGGGCGCAGGATCCTGTCTCCTTTAAATATATGCCTTCCAACCTGAATGCCGCACGTATCTTAGGCTTGGAGGCCACAGCCAAAGCTAACCTGGTTGGATTTGATATTATAACCAGTCTGACCTTGCTTGACCCTGAAAGCCGGAGCAGTGACTCGACTCACGGTAACGAACTGGCGCGACGTGCCAAGGAAACCCTGCGGGTTGATATTGACCGCCAAATGGGGCCGCTGGGCCTTGGTGCATCGCTGATCGCAGAAGGTCGTCGTTATGATGATATTGCCAATACGCGAGAGTTGGCGGGCTACGGTGTCCTGGATGTACGGGGCGAATTTGCTTTTACAAAAGCGTGGTCAGTGCAAGCCAGAATTGAAAACCTGTTCGACAGAGACTATGAAACGGCGGCCTTTTTTAACCAGCCCGGTCGCGGTTACTATCTCACCTTGAACTATCGTCCGGGGGCGATATAGGTGTTATTGTTGTTAAACTATTAACCCCCTCCCGGCCTCCCCCTTTCCAGGGGGAGGAGCACTATTGCTATGTGCTAGTGTTTAACTACCACCTTCCCAGAATAA
>JBFKTM010000632.1:0-2597 GCA_041636295.1 Oleiphilaceae bacterium | reverse complement strand
GGGTTTGAGTCTTGGGAAACAACAGCTAAAGAGCTTATTGGCTAAAGACTCCCGGAACATTAGATGCCACCCCTATCCTGGTGGCATCTAAATTGTGAAATCTGATTTACAATTTACACCATTTTTTTTCTTGTAAACAACCCGTTACAAACTCCTTTAAACCTCTATTTTTATTAACCAAAACTTACATTTTAACTATTTGGGTACATAAAGCCTCACCCTTGTTACAACGTCGTTATACGTCCTGATCTATTATTCAATACTCAATTCAAACAATAAAAACACAGCAACAATCCACTCATTCAACGGTGATAATTTGTGAATAAGCGCCTTCTGAAAAGATCGTGTTTCTTTTTGGGTCTAATGTCTGTTACGACAGGCGTATTAGCTATTTCTAGCTCCGAACTGACTACTAACGAAAATACCCTATGGGTTAAGTTAGTCACATCGGTCACTATCGCTATTCTATTTGGCATCGTCTGCCTGGTACTCATTCGCCTCAATTTAAAATTGCAGCAAAATATTACTCAACGTGAAGAGACCGAATTAGCACTCACCAAGTTAAGTAGTGCCGTGACTAATAGCGGAGCCTCAATCGCCATTACCGATCACGAGGGCGTGATTGAGTATGTTAACGAAAAGTTTTGTAAAATAACCGGCTACTCTCGCTCCGAATCTATTGGGCGTTGTATCGATATGCTTGGACCTACTCAGCTTTCTAATACCTCAGAAGCACTCTCATGGGACAGAAGCTGCCTTCAGAATAATTGGGAAGGCGACCTTCTCAGCCTAAAAAAGGATGGGACACACTTCTGGAGCGCAACCACCATTTCCGCTGTCTTTGACAAAAATAATGAAGTCTCAAACTATGTAATTTCCGGCATCGATATTTCTGATCTGAAAGAAGCGAACAAGGCGATGGAACAACTTGCCCTGTTTGACTCACTAACGGGCCTCGCTAACCGCCGCTTATTTATGGATCGGGTAAGCCAATCGATCATGTCCTCATTTCGAAGAAGCAATCAGGCAGCCCTACTTTTTCTCGACCTCGATCAATTTAAACGAATAAATGACACACTTGGCCACGATGCAGGAGATCAGCTACTCCTAATTGTCGCTGAGCGGCTCAAGGGCTGCGTGAGAGCGCAAGATACCGTTGCCCGGTTAGGGGGGGATGAGTTCACCATCTTGCTAAATGATATTCGTGACCCACAATCGGTCACAAATATCGCAAAACTTATTCTAAAATCCCTAAAAGATCCGATTAAGCTGGATAAGCATGAAGTCATTGTATCCACCAGTATAGGTATTACGCTGGCACCGAATGATGGCCAGGAAGTCGACACGCTAATGAAAAATGCCGACTTGGCTCTTTATCGCGCAAAAGAAAGAGGCCGCGACGGTTATTACTTTTTTACCGAAGAGTTAAACACTAAAGCCCTCAAGATGCTCCATATTGAACAAGAGTTGCGTCGTGCACTTCAGATGGACGAATTCACTATTCTCTACCAGCCCCAGGTCAATCTTAAGACGGGTGTTATATCGAGCGTTGAAGCGTTAATCAGATGGCATCATCCTGACAAGGGAGAAGTAGCTCCCAATGAATTTATTACCATCGCAGAAGAGACCGGACTCATTGTTCAAATCGGCGAATGGGTACTTAGAAATGCCTGCATGCAGATCAAAATGTTACAGAAGCTAACGGGGCAAAATGTCAAAGTAGCCGTTAACCTCTCCTCTCGCCAATTTTCAGACCCCAATCTTGAGCAAGTAATTTTTGATGTATTGGAGGCATCAGGATTAGAACCAAATTACCTTGAGCTTGAAGTAACCGAGAGCATGCTCATGGATAACATTGATAAAGTGATTGAGCAGCTCAATAGAATTAAGTCCACGGGCTCAACCATTACCATAGATGATTTCGGGTCAGGCTACTCGTCGCTAAGCTACCTCAAACGTCTACCCGTTGATATCCTTAAAGTGGACAGGGAGTTTGTTAAAGATATCCCGGAAGACCTCAACGATATGGAGATAACTTCCGCCATAATCGCTATCGCACATAAGCTAAACCTAAAAGTGATTGCTGAAGGTGTTGAAAATATCGATCAAAGAGACTTTCTGGTAATCAATAGGTGTGACTACGCCCAAGGTTACTACTTCAGCCGCCCACTAACGTTCGAAGATCTCTATCGTTTTTTCAGTGAAGATCAACGGCAATCAGCCTAAGCGCCCCCCTCTAACCTGAACTCATTTGTGTGACTTATACGTCACTAAAACTGATTAAGCTGTCACGTTACAGTTTGTAACATAATGTATAATAGCTTTACAGTCACATGCAGTATGGATGACATGTAAAATGGTCAGTTTGTTAGTTCATAGTATTGAGTTAGTATTATTAGGTCTAGTTGGCTACTTCAGCCACACCGTGTTAACACTTTTCAACAATGAGGGTATATTAAACCGAAACACACAGACGTCTGCACGACCATACTCCCGTGTAGAGAGTATTGCCAGCGCCCAAATATTCACAGGCTTACAATTATTGGATGTTAAACGGAAAGGAATAAACCCTTTTGCATCGGGTGAGGACTGGTTAG
>JBFKTM010000631.1:0-2599 GCA_041636295.1 Oleiphilaceae bacterium | reverse complement strand
CACTATATACCCCACTTACATAATTCGTTAAAAAGAGAAAGATCTTAACACATTAATAGACCTATCGCGGTATAAACAAAAGTCGAATATCATTCTAAATACAACACTTTTTACGCTTTTACATGGTCGTTAGCCTTCATTCTTTATCGCTTTACAAGCGACCATTGTTTAGACAGTCTTTTTTCAGAGATAGTCATCGCCGTTCCCAGTTTTTGTGAAAACCAGGAAACCCGCAGCTCTTCTAACATCCAGCGATAGGTTTCGAGTTCAGGATCATAAATCCCTTGTTGTTCATGCTGTAATTTCAAGGTCTTATATTGCTCCCAACAACCGTTTATCGCTGCCAGAAAGGTTCTTTCACGTCCCATCTCACGCGGCATCTTCTCAAAACGGTCGTTCGCCGCTTTTAGGTAGCGAGGGTAATGATTCAACCACTCTTTAGGTGTTTCAGAGATAAAACCGGGGTAGACCAAATTATCCAGCTGAAATTTCAGGTCACTCATTGAGTTAGCCAAGGCAAGATTGATTTTACCTTTTAACTGCTTCATCAACTCATGATGCTGTATCGCGATATCATTAAGTAACAACGACAACTCACTGGTATGATCGTATAGTAGTGAACGACACTCATCTAACCAAGCGTTAAACTGCACACTACTTCTGGGTATAGAACGCTCAGTCAAAAGCTGCATGATACTCCCCATCAACAAGTCATCCATTAAGTCAGAAGCCTTAACATAGGGAGCAAACAGCAAGCCCGTTTTCTTGATTTGGGGTAACTTATCGGTGGTGTACTTTATTAAGTCAGGTAGAGCAAACATCGTTAATCGTGCGACGGCTCTAACCGTTTTATTGTTCGCTGTAAGACGATCGTTGCAGAGAATCATCTTTACGTGGGTCTTTGCGTCTTCCAGTGCAGGCATCAACTTTAATGTAATGCCGCCTTGATCCACCTCTTTATCCAGCTCGAGTTCACCGAAGTCCCACTGGGTGATCTGTTGCTTAAAAGTATTTTGTGAATCTTGGCTACTCTTGGACAAGTCGAATGCCACATCTTGATACGCATCCATTAGATGCAACAGATCTCGGCTCTCCTTTTCTACTTTCCCTTTTTCATTGACGACCTGCACATTGAATTTTAGGTGATCATCAACGCCATCAACATTCCAGCACTCATCAGGTATTTTCACGCCCGTTTTTCGGGTCAATTGTTGCCCCAGCACCTTAGTCAATGGCTCATTACTCGGCTGCATCTCTTTTAAGGCAGCATCAACATAATCGGGTACCGGCACGAATTGTTTACGCAAGTTCCTTGGCAAGGATTTAACCAACTGTATGCACTTCTCCCTTAGCAATCCGGGCACCAGCCAATCAAGTCGGTGAATAGGAAGCTGTCTTACCGCCCCGCCTGGTACGACTATCGAAACGCCATCACTCTCCTGCCCCGGACTAAAACTGTAGTCCAGTTTAAATCGCATATCATTGATAGCGATGGTATCCGGGTAGTTGGCATCATTCACTTCAGACGCATCCCTCGTCATGAGAAACGCTTTGGTTAGTGTGAGGGTTTCAAGCTGAGCTTTATCCAGCTTTTTCCACCATGCCTCAAAATACCGACCACTAACAATGTCTTGGGGGATTCGTTCATCATAAAATTCGAAGAGCAACTCGTCGTCAATAAGGATATCTTTTTTCCTCAAGCGAGTTTCTAATTCGTCCACTTCTTCTATCAGCTGCTGATTTCGCTTTAAAAACGGCGCATTTGAACGAAGCTCCCCTTGAACCAACCCATGACGAATAAATAGCTCACGAGATACAACAGGGTCTATCTTGCTGTAGTTGACCTTCCTCTTCGGGACTATTTCCAGGCCATATAACGATACCCGCTCGAACGCGACGACCTGTGCTCGCTTCTGCTCCCAGTGAGGTTCAAAATAACTGCGTTTAAAGATATGGGAGGAGATTGATTCTACCCACTGAGGCTCTATTCGGGCGTTAGTTCGAGCATAAACCAGGGTTGTTTCAACCAGTTCTGCACTTACGATCCATTTGGGTGCTTTCCTATAACAACTAGACCCCGGAAAAACGTTGAAGCGCCGATTCCTCGCTCCGACATACTCTCGTTTTTCATATTTTTCACCGATATTATTTAGCAAGCCTGATAACAAAGCCCGGTGAATCGGCTCATATCCGGCAGGATCACGGTTCTCGGTGTATTCCAACTCTCGACTGATAAGATGAAGCTGGCGGTGTACCTCTCTCCATTCACGCATACGCATATAAGAGAGAAAGTTTTTTTGGCAGTATTTTTTAAGCTGGCTACTTGAAAGTGACTGGCGCTGTTCCTCAAAACTGTTCCACAAATTAACGAAAGCAACAAAATCCGAATCTGGATCTTTATACTTCGCATGAGCTTGATCTGCAGCCTGTGTTTTTTCTGCCGGGCGCTCCCTAGGATCTTGTATGCTCAGTGCACTGGTGATAATTAGCGCTTCACTGAGGCTCCGCTGTTCATTAGCTTCAATCAGCATTCGGCCGATACGAGGGTCTACCGGTATTTTTGCTAATTGCCGACCAAGTGCTGTCATATGTCGCTTAT
>JBFKTM010000630.1:0-2600 GCA_041636295.1 Oleiphilaceae bacterium | reverse complement strand
GAAGTTTGGCTGAGGTTGGGATTTCAACGGATAAGGAGTCTGGCTTGCTGGAGGTTGATGATGATATGTTCAAAAAAGCACTATCTGAATCACCCGATGATGTTATCGCACTGTTTGCCGAGCAGGGGCGTACGTCAGATTCTCAGGTTTCATATGTTTCGAAAGGTACTAAAACTGTTCCCGGAACCTATGATATTAATATTACCCAAGCGGCAACCAATGGAGGTTTTACCGGTACTGTTGCAATTGGCGCGTCTACAGTCATCGATGCAAACAACGATACATTCAAGATTAGTGTTGACGGTACAGAGAGTGCCGATATAACCCTCACTGCAGGGACCTATACTCAAGCAGAATTAATCACTGAGATTCAGAAGCAACTTGATGCGGATTCAGCGCTGAGTGCTGCAGGTGCCGCTATTACGGTGTCGGCCGATGGTAGCGGTCAGTTGCAGTTTACGTCTGGAAGTTTTGGTAGTGATTCGAAAGTCTCATTTACCTCGGTTGATACAAATACTCTAGCCTCATTGGGTATTGATGCCATTGCAGGCACTGACGGGGTCAATGTTGAAGGGACCATCAATGGCAAAGTAGCAACAGGGGCGGGGCAGTTGTTAACTGCAGCGGTTGGTGATGATAGTGAAGGGTTGGTTGTAAAGGTAGAGGGATCTACTACAGGCGCTAGAGGAAAAGTTACCTTCATTGAAGGTGTGGGCGATCAGCTTGTCTCAAAACTGAATGCCTTCCTCGAGTTTGAAGGGATTATTGGCGCAAAAGAGAGTGGCCTAAATGATCAGTTGGCTGAAATAGCGAAAGAGAGAGCCCAGCTTGATCAAAGAGTGGAGAGCTTGCGGTCGAGATTGGCACAGCAATTTACGGCTGCTGATATTCTGGTTGGGCAGTTAAATAACACGCGTGATTTTCTTAAAAGTCAGTTGGATGCGTTGGCTAGCTCTGGCAAGTCAAAGTAGATTAATAACTGGTTTATAAAAAATATAGACGACTTACAATAGGTGAATTATGAATGCATTGCATCAGTATCAAGCAGTTAATACGCAAACAAGCGTTATCGATGTAGACCGACACCGTCTGATTCAATTGTTATTTGAAGGGGCGCTTGAGCGAATTAATATGGCAAAAGCTCGTATTCAAGCGAAAGATTATGAAGGAAAAAACAGGCTTATTAATAAAACGATTGAAATCATTTCAGGTTTACGTAGCTTTTTAGATGAGGAAAACGGAAAAGAGTTGGCATCGAATCTGTCCGAATTGTATAGTTATATGGAATATCGCCTTTTTCAGGCGAATGTTAAAAATGATACTGACATTTTAGACGAGGTAGCCAGCCATTTACGTAAAGTGAAAGAGGGCTGGGATGGTATACGCGAACAGGCCGTAGAGTTGGGCTTGGTTTAACACCGTTTAATTAAACATAATTTACCTATACTTGGACGGGAACTGGTTAATCAGAGCCCGTTTTTTATAGCATGTGGTGATCCACTTATTAATCTCTAATACTAGGCCCTTTAAACCCCCGCCAAAACCTCCAAATGTTGCTCCACACTTTCCGCCAACGCCTTTAAATTATAGCCTCCTTCAAGAATAGAGACGATTCGGTCGTTACTGTAGTATTTGGCAACATCCATCAGCATTTCGGTCACCCAGCGATAGTCGGTTATATCGAGTTCGATATCGGCCATGGGGTCTGCCTTGTGTGCATCAAAGCCGGCAGAAATTAGAATGAGTTGAGGCTTATGATTCTGCAGCTCATTGAGCCAGTCTTTTTCGGTCTTATTGCGAAACCCTAAACCTTGGGTGTGGGCTTCCAGTGGGGTGTTGATGATGTTGGGTTTGTGAACGGCATGGTGGCTGTAGGGGTAGTAGGGGTGTTGAAAGCTTGAACAGACCAATACTCTTGGGTCATCCTGAAAAATATCGACAGTACCGTTTCCTTGGTGTACATCAAAGTCGATTATTGCTACACGTTCCAAACCATGAAAGTCCATTGCGTGTTTAGCGGCTATTGCTATGTTGTTGTAAAAACAGAAGCCCATGGTTTTATTGCGTTCGGCATGATGGCCGGGTGGGCGGGTTGCACAAAATGCATTCTTGTTTTGCCCCGACATGACCGCATCAACCGCCTGAACAGCAGCACCCGCTGCCAGTTTTGCAGCACGCATGGTATCGGGCATCATAATGGTGTCGGGGTCTGCATAGATGCGACCCTGCTTGGGCTGTATCAGGTCGAGTTGTTCGATATAAGTGGCTGGGTGTACGCGTCGTACATGGTCAGGATTAACCAGTTCTGCGCGAATAAAGTCTAGCTCCTGATTGAGGCGTGTGTCCTGCAGTTGATCGAGAATTGCCATCAGTCGCGCTGGGCTTTCAGGATGTTCTGGCCCCATATTGTGAAGCGTGCAGTCATGATGACTGATATAAGCGGTTTTCATAAGTAGACTACGCCAATTCCCGAATATTTTTATTGTTAATTAAAAGTATCAGTAACTATTGCCCGTGACCTCAGTTTAACCAACACGCAAGACAATAGAAACGCTCTATTGATAATGTGGTGGTGAAAATGTAATTCAGCTGACATGAAT
>JBFKTM010000629.1:0-2609 GCA_041636295.1 Oleiphilaceae bacterium | reverse complement strand
GGCGGGAAAAACGCTATTCCCGTCATCCCTTCTTGTATCAAGGCGACCCTTTTACTATCTGATTGTATGAATTGTGAACAGTTTTGGTGCGACCTCCCATAAATATTTTTTGTCGTAAACACAAAAAAATTTCGTTTTCCTGATTTAAAGGTCGAATACATAATTCATCAAAATCACGTAGGAAAACAATCATGCGATATTCGGTACTATTGGTGCTGCTCTTAACATCCACAAGCTTTGCTTCCGAAGTTGATAGTGATACCCATGACTACATGCAGCAAGCGCGGGATTATTGCCAGTCAATGGTTCAACACGGAACACCGGATGAGGAAGCAGGATTGTTTATTAGTGAGTGCATGTCGGAGCAGACAGCCTACTTGAGCGAGCTGAATGAGGCCTCCAAACCTGACTGTTATGAGGTGGTGGATGCTCGAATTCAGGAGCAGCTGGCGCATGACTCCGATTATCAATACGACTTTGACAAGATGTTGGATAGTTGCCTGAACGAAAACTAACCGCGATAACTTACAGCAGAGGTGTGTGCCTATGTCTATAGAGACTTTTGTTTCCCAGTGCAGTTTTTATGATGCCGTGAACTTTCCTCATGGATTTAGCCGGTCAGGGGATTTTACCAAGACGGAAGCTGATATCCTGACTCAGTGTGGCTATACCATCAAGCAACTGCTTAATAACAATATTGCACCTGAAAGTGAAGAGCATAAGCACTTTCTGGCGGTGATTAGCGGGGAAGCTGAGCCGTCGAATGCTATTGAAAAAGCATGGATAAAATACCTGACCATCACCGATCAAAGAAGAACAACCAAGCGATGCTCACTGACGGGCTCTATGAGTGATTCCGATTACTCTGGTGATGATTACAGCGACGACGATTAATCGGTGCTAAGGCCGTGTTTCTAATACGGTTATCTATTCGTCATTGTGACGGCCTGAGAGTGAACGATTGAAACATGACTCTCAGGCCCTGGTTGTCGAGATTATTCGTCCGCCACAAACAGGTCGTTCATCAATGGCTTATCGCAGTCAGGGTTGTAGCGATATTGCTCAAAGTCCGTCACACCACGGGCTCTCAGCAACGTTTCATCAATAATAAATTCTCCCGTCAATTCGCAGTTCTCTGTCGTCAGAATTTCATAAGCCGCATCCGCCATAATGGCAGGCGTTCTGCCGCGATCAAGAGTCTGTTTGCCACCACCCTCAAATTCAACCGCCGCCGTTGAGATGACGGTTTGAGGCCACAGTGAGTTAACCGCCACGCCGTGACGCTTCAGCTCTTGTGATAACCCCATCGTTAGCATCGACATACCGTATTTGGTAATGGTATAGGGGGAGTAATGAGCAAACCATTTGGGGTCAAGATTCAGTGGTGGTGAAAGGCTGATAATATGACCCTGCTCTGACTTCTTCAGCCATGGCAGTGCCGCCTGCGCAGTAGACAGTACCGCCCGCGAGTTAATTTGCGTCATCAAATCAAAGCGCTTTAATGGCAGGCTGGTCGCGCCCATGAGTTTAATGGCTCCGGCGTTGTTAATGACCGCATCAATACCACCAAAAGTGTCAGCCGCCTGCTTCATTGCCGCTTTAACGGCTTCGTCATCACGCACATCCAGTTGAATCGCGAGCGCCTTGCCCCCCGCTGCTTCGACCTCTTCCGCCACACTGAAAATAGTCCCCGGCAGTTTAGGGTGTGCCTCGGCAGATTTTGCCAAAATGACAATATTAGCGCCGTCCTTCGCACATTTAAGCGCAATCTCCCGCCCGATACCACGGCTGGCACCGGTGATTACGATTGTTTTGTTTTTTAAGTTAGTCATAAATTCTCACTAAATAGTATGTTCAGTAATCTAAAACGTAACGACTTGCCCTTTCATTCCTACTTGTCCGTCATTCTGCGACTTAATCGCAGAATCTTTGTATCCGAATGATGGATCCTACGGTCAAGCCGTAGGATGACGTAGGGAGGGAGCAGTGACCCTTAATCCTATGATCTATTCATCCGGTGTAATAGTGACCAATAGCTGTCGGATTTTGACTTGATCACCCGCTTGCACGCTAATGGATTCCACGGTGCCACATACATCGGATTTAAGCGGATGTTCCATTTTCATCGCTTCGAGCATGACCAGTGCCTGGCCTTTGACCACCTTGTCGCCGGGTTCGGCCAGTACATCGATAATTGCACCATCCATACTAGCTACAATCTTGCCGGAGCCCGCCGCATCTTCACCGACGGCGGCTTCGTGAGTTAAGTCGCTGTAGTGGTGGTAGCTGGCACCGAGCTGCAGATAAACCTCGTCGCCATCCAGCAGGTATTTGCACTGTTGACGAATGCCGTTGTGAATGAAGGTCAGGGTGTTGTCGGTTTGATCAATCACTGACAACTCGACAACTATCGCCTCTTGGTCTGGCCCCTGATCTTCGGTAATTGAATACCGGTGGTCGGTTTCGTGCAGTGCAATTTCCATTACCGCGTCGCCGCAGCGCAACTCATAGGGCCAGGGAGTCGGGTTTGAGTTCTGCCAGCCTGAGAGTGCCGGGCTATAACTGGCCTCCGGGTGCTGGTTGCGATAGAGCAACACGCCGGTTAATGC
>JBFKTM010000628.1:0-2611 GCA_041636295.1 Oleiphilaceae bacterium | reverse complement strand
ATTTAAAAACTGCGGTAAAAGAGAATCACCCCATGGCTCTGAGACATTTTTTAACACTAAACGACCTCACTCCAGAAGAATTAAGAAAGCTCACACTTCGTGCCGTCGAAATAAAAAATGAACATAAACGGGGCAAGATCTATGAGCCGCTGAAAAATCGTGTATTAGGTATGATTTTCGAGAAATCTTCGACTCGTACCCGCGTATCGTTTGAATCTGGGATGGCCCAATTTGGTGGTAGCTCTGTTTTTCTATCGCCCCGAGACACCCAACTCGGTAGAGGGGAACCCATTGAAGATAGTGCAAGAGTGCTGTCGCGAATGGTCGACGCTATTATGATACGTACCTTCGAACATGAAAAAATTGAGCTTTTCGCGCGCTACTCAAGCGTGCCGGTTATTAATGCACTGACGGATGACTTCCACCCCTGCCAGCTATTAGCTGACATGCAAACCTACTATGAGCACAGGGGCTCAATAGAGGGTAAACGCGTAGTATGGATTGGTGATGGCAACAATATGTGCAACTCATACATCAATGCCGCCAAACAGTATGATTTTGAACTCGTCGTCTCATCACCGATAGGCTACGATCCCGATTTGAAACTGCTGGAAAAGTGTTCAGACCGGGTTCGCGTTATTCGCGACCCAAAAGCCGCCATTCAAGGGGCGGATCTTGTCGTAACAGATGTCTGGGCATCTATGGGTCAGGAGGAAGAACAAAAAGAGAGAGCAGCCGTATTCAAAAACTATCAAGTCTCTCCCGAGCTGATGACTTACGCTAACTCAACAGCCTTGTTTATGCACTGCCTGCCCGCTCATCGTGGCGAAGAAATTAGCGAAGATATGCTCGACCATAGCAGTTCAGTCGTATGGGATGAAGCTGAAAATAGACTACATGCCCAAAAAGCATTGTTAGAATTCCTGCTGTGCAACAGTTAATCCTCCATTGAGCCGCCCCTCTACAGATGCCACAACTACTTAGAATCGACAACCTAACGTGCCGCTATGATAGTACCGACATCATAGCGGGTCTCTCCCTCACCCTTAACGAAGGAGACATCGGCTGCCTACTGGGTCCCAGTGGTTGTGGAAAAAGCACAATACTAAGAGCAATCGCCGGTTTTCACCCAGTCAGCAAAGGTCAAATAAGACTCCGCGATAACATCATCTCTGCAGAGGGAAAATCGGTAACACCCGAAAGCCGACCTGTAGGTATGGTGTTTCAAGATTACGCACTTTTTCCTCACATGACTATTGCACAGAATATTGGCTATGGGCTTCACAAACTGGAACGCAATAAGCGAAAGAGTAAAGTCGCCGAAATGCTGGAGCTGGTTAACCTCTCTGATCTTGCTAACCGCTACCCCCATGAACTCTCAGGCGGACAACAACAACGCGTCTCCCTGGCCAGAGCCATCGCCCCCGAGCCCTCTCTGATTCTGCTGGACGAACCCTTTTCAAATTTGGATGTTGAACTGAGAAAACGTCTCAGCCTGGATATTCGTGATATTTTAAAATCACTCAATATGACGGCTATTTTGGTAACACACGACCAACAAGAAGCCTTTGCAATGTGTGACCAGATTGGTGTAATTAAAGACGGTATTATTCAGCAATGGGATACCCCCTATAACCTCTACCATGAACCAATCAACCGTTTCGTGGCAAGTTTTGTGGGTCAGGGTTGCTTTATCAAAGGGTCGCTATTAACTCACGAAACATTTGAAACCGAACTGGGCGTAATAGAGGGCAATAGAGCCTACAATTGGCCAGCTGGTAGCCATGTCGACATATTAGTAAGGCCTGATGATATTGTTTTTAATCCAGACTCGCGATTATCCGTAAAAATCATCAGTAAAACCTTTGCCGGAACTTCAACGCTATATCGTCTACAGCTACAGTCAGGAACGGTGGTTGAAGGTCTTTTCCCCAGCCATCAAGATCTATATGTGGGCGACCAGATTAATATCAGCCTGGCTGCAGACCACCTTATTGCCTTTCAATGGTCTGAACGCTCGTCAAGAATACCCGATTGATTTCCAGGGTTAGAGGAATAGGGGCAACAGACCATTGCTCCCCTGCCCCAGTTTTTGTCATTCGAGCAGCGATTTATCTAACTCGTTCTACAGCGTCTAACCAGCCTGCGTAAAGCCTCTCACGCTTCTCTGGCTGCATGCTGGGCTCAAATCTCTGTTCACAATGCCAAAGCCGAGATATCTCATCAAGGTTTTTATATAACCCTGCTTTAAGTCCGGCAAGATAGGCGACCCCTAATGCCGTTGTTTCGGTTATTTTAGGCCGATCCACCGTAACATTCAGAATATCTGCCAAAAATTGCACCAACCAATTATTAACGACCATACCGCCATCAACTCTTAGGGCCTTGTAACTGGCACCATCATTCTGCATGGCACGCACCAGGTCTTTCGTTTGATAACATACCGACTGCAAACCTGCCGTAACCACATCAGCGATACCAGTATCTCTGGTAAGGCCGTGAATGGCTCCCCTTGCGTGTGGGTCCCAGTAGGGCGCCCCCAAACCGGTAAATGCCGGAACTAAATAGACGGGATTATCTGACCCGGTTTCCCGCGCCATCGACTCTGTTT
>JBFKTM010000627.1:0-2612 GCA_041636295.1 Oleiphilaceae bacterium | reverse complement strand
CTGCAGCAGCCATCACTGCCACACTAACACCTGACACCTAGCACCTAGCACCTAGCACCTAGCACCTAGCACCTAGCACCTAATTATAAGCCGGCTCCAGATAGTGGACGATCAACTGAAGACTCTTACGCCCCCTGAACTCATTGACATCCAGTTGATAGGCCAGCCTGATAGTTGTCAATTCCGACTCACGACCAACCCAATCACTGTTAAATTCAATGGCATCCACCAGCTGTTCGGTATCCTTGATTTGCAGTAATAGTTTCAGGTGCTTACTACCAACAATTCGGGCCTGAACAACGTCGAAGACACCATCAAAAACTGGCTCAGGGAAGTTCTGCCCCCAAGGTCCTGACTGTCTCATGAGAATCGCCGAATCCACAGTAAAGTCCGCTTGCGCCAACTCACCATCACTCACAATGACAGCTTCGAGACTGTTTTCATCCAACTCTTCACGTACTACCTCATCAAAGGCACGGGCAAAAGCATCATAATCAGACTGCTTAATGGTCATACCCGCTGCCATCGCATGCCCCCCAAATTTTGCCAGCAGCGAAGGGTAACGTGTTGCTACCCGATCCAATGCATCCCGTATATGGAGGCCAGGAATTGACCGAGCGGAGCCTTTCAGCTCATGACAACTCTCATCGGCAGGCGCAAACGCAATAACAGGGCGATGTAATTTCTCCTTCATTCTGGATGCCAAGATGCCGATAACCCCCTGATGCCAGGTCTCATCGTAAAGACACATCCCCCAGGGTAATGAAGCGTTAATTTCGCCACTTTCATCTGCTGCCTCATTAGCAAGCGACTCAACCAAAACCGATGCATGCGCCTTCATCTCCCCTTCGATAAGCTTCCGTTCCTGATTGAGCTCATCCAGCCTGAGCGCAATCTGCCTGGCCTTAAATGGGTCGTCACACAGCAGACACTCTATACCAATTGACATATCATCGAGTCGCCCCGCAGCATTTAATCGCGGACCAACCACAAAGCCCAGATCCGAAGCTGCCAAGGTACGGTAGTCGCGACCAGCCACGTCAATCAATGCCAAAATGCCGGGCCGCGCCTTTCCTGCTCTAATACGTCGAATGCCCTGTTCAACCAGAATACGATTGTTATTATCAAGGGGAACCACATCCGCAATGGTGCCGAGCGCAACCAGGTCAAGCAGACCTGCCAAATTCGGCTGTGAGATTCCCGATCGTTCAAACCAGCCAGTGCTACGTAGCTGTCGGCGAAGGTCAGTCATCACGTAAAATATGACCCCAACCCCAGCTGTTGCTTTACTAATAAAGTCACATCCTGGCTGATTAGGATTAACAATGGCGTCAGCGTCTGGAAGCGTATTACCTGGCAAGTGGTGGTCGGTCACAATAACAGACATACCCAACGCCTTGGCTGCCTTAACGCCCTCACAACTCGCAATCCCGTTATCAACCGTTACGAGCACATCCGGATTGTGCTCTTTAGCCACTGATACAATCTCGGGGGTCAAACCGTAACCATACTCAAACCGGTTCGGCACCAAGTACTCAACCGCAGCAGCCCCCATCATTTTAAGCGCCAACAGGGCGACCGAGGTACTGGTCGCACCATCGGCATCAAAATCACCCACGACTAATATTTTGCGCCGATTTTCAATCGCTTCAGCCAGTATATTAGAGGCCGCTTCGACCCCTTTCAGCAGATTCACGCCTGCCAACCTGGCCAAGGTATAATCAAGTTCGCTCTGATTTTTAACGCCACGAGCCAAATAGGCACGACGCAAAAAAGCGGGAAGATGCGCCCATGATTCCAATTGATCAACTTGACCAGAGAGATCTACCGTTCGGCGAACAATATTTTTACGCATATCAGGGAGGGGTAACCTTAAACTACAGAGAGGAAAAAAGGGCAATTAAGCCCTTTCATTGGTACAACTTTTTGCACAACGTTTTTTACACAACTGTTGTTTTCTTCACAACTATTATTAACTTCAAAACTACTGTTTACTTCACAACTGTTATCATAAGCAGTGCTCGCACCGCTTTTACTAGAGACTAATGTTACAGCGCTTTGTCGCGATTTCCGTGCGCTTTCACATAACTCTGAACCGCCCCCAAACTGTTTTCAATTACGGTATAGGTCTCTTCTCTTTCAAAAAGGTCTGCCATGTGATGAGGCAACTCAGGTGTTACCCCTGCCCCTGACTTTTCAACCGCCTCAGGAAACTTAACCGGATGAGCAGTGGCCAACGTCACCATTGGCACCGCACTGTCTCTTCGACACTGGCGGGCCGACTCGACACCAATGGCAGTATGAGGGTCAAGCAGCTCTTCCGTTTCATCAAATACGGTCTTAATCGTTTTACAGGTCTGCTCATCATCAACGGTGCAACTATCAAATAGTTTCCTTGCAGCTTTCCAACGATAATCATCAATAGAAACGCTATCTGATTTAAAGCTTTCCATCAGTTCACCCAGAGCCTTTCCATCGCGGCCGTATAAGTCGAACAGCAGACGCTCAAAGTTACTGGATACCATAATATCCATGCTTGGTGAGAGCGTGTGGTGAAGGGCTTCTGGACTATACCGGTCTTCACTCATAAAGCGGTGAAGAATGTCATTGCG
>JBFKTM010000626.1:0-2613 GCA_041636295.1 Oleiphilaceae bacterium | reverse complement strand
GGAAAACTTCGGGCGGCAGAGCCAAAAGTCACATCAACTGAGGGCTTATAATGTAGCCGTTCATCACCTTCGAGAATTTTTACACGCGCCACACCTGAACGAGACTCAATAATCATCTGCTTTCCGCCTGGAGCCAGCAAAGCGACACCCGGTTTCAACAAATCTCCATCTTCAGCCTGCTTGACGGCAATACGGCACTGGTTATTCAACCGTTCCGCAAACGCAGGTGTAAAGGAGGCCGGCATATGCTGCACAAGAACAATCGGCTTTGGAAAGTTGGCGGGTAACTGAGTGAGTATTTTTTGAAGCGCGATAGGACCTCCTGTGGAGGTACCGATTGCTACCAAATTCACCTGATGCTTAATCTTGCTGCTTGACACAGGTACAGCTGCATTATCCTGCCCTCTTGGCACAGCACGAGGAGACATATCAGGTTTGACCAGCGGTGACTTTAATGGGCGAACAGCGGGCTCAATTTTAGCGGGCCGCCCTCCCCTTACAGGTTTTCGGAGCGTTTGATTTTCATCGACCTGCCTAACACGCTCTTTTTCAGAATCAGGAGCAGGTGCTGACGTCACTCTACTATCCGCAACCCTGGGTGCCTTATTGCTCGCTGCAACCGCCAGGATGCGTTGCTTGAGTACCTCCTGCATACGACTGGAGTCTCTTGCAATATCCTCGAAATTTTTAGGTAAAAAATCGACTGCACCCGCTTCAAGCGCATCAAGTGTCACTCGAGCGCCTTCATAGGTCAAAGAAGAGAACATCAAAACAGGCGTTGGCATGGTCTGCATAATATGCTTGACCGCTGTAACCCCATCCATCACAGGCATTTCATAGTCCATTGTCACCACGTCAGGCTTTAACTTTTTAATCAGCTCAAGCGCTTCGCGGCCATTGCTTGCCGTACCGACTACCTTGATTGTACTTACGGATTCTAGTATTTCGCAGACTCTGCGTCTAAAAAACCCTGAATCGTCAACTACTAAGACGGAAACCGTCATTAAAGAATCTCCAGATGTAAGCGCGAGCCCCTCCAGATGGAAAACTGCTGGCGGGTCTACTCCCACACCTGCTCTACTCGTCTATTTAAGAAAACTGTTAAGCATATCGTTGCAACAAGCTTGGAATATCCAAAATTAGAGCAATTCTTCCATCACCCGTTATCGTGGCACCGGCCATTCCAGGCGTGCCATGTAGCATTCTGCCTAATGGTTTAATTACAACCTCTTCCTGACCGACCAACTGATCAACAACAAAACCAACTCGCTTGGTACCGACTGAAACGATGACGACATGTCCAGATGTACTGTTGCCTCCACCGACATAATTATCAACCAACCATCGCTTGATATGAAAGAGCGGATACACATTATCTCTTACAACAACACACTCCTGACCATCCACTACATTGGTTTTGGTTAAATCAAGGTGGAAAATCTCAACAACACTCACAAGCGGAAATGCAAACGATTGGTCGTCCAACATAACCATGAGTGTCGGCATAATAGCAAGCGTTAGCGGTACTTTAATAATTATGCGTGATCCCTTGCCTTGCTCGGAATCGATTGCAATTGTTCCATTAAGCTGGGAGATCTTGGTCTTCACCACGTCCATGCCAACACCTCGACCAGAAACATCTGAGATTTCTGTTTTGGTTGAAAAGCCTGGCGCAAATATTAAATTAAAGCACTCTGTGTCCGTCAGCCTTTCTGCGGCATCTTCATCATATAAGCCTTTTTCTACCGCCTTTCGTCGTAACACGTCTGGACTCATACCCGCACCATCATCGTCGATAGAGAGCAGAATATGATCACCTTCCTGTTCAGCCGCTAAGATAACTCTACCGGTACGAGGCTTGCCATTACTCTCCCTGATATCTGGCATCTCGATACCATGATCCACTGCGTTTCGGACCAAGTGAACCAATGGATCAGACAGAGCTTCAACCAGGTTTTTATCAAGATCCGTATCTTCACCTCGAAGCACCAGATTAACTTCTTTCTTCAAATTGCGCGCTAGATCTCGCACAACGCGGGGAAATCGACCAAATACCTTTTTAATGGGCTGCATCCGAGTTTGCATGACAGCAGACTGAAGATCACCTGTAACCACATCAAGATTGGAAACAGCTTTCTGCATAGCCTCATCATCACTCTCGTCGCCGAGACGTTTTAGACGATTTCTTACTAATACCAACTCGCCGACCATATTCATAATATCATCGAGACGCTTGGTATCTACCCTAACAGTAGTCTCTGTCGCAATCGACTGCTCTTTTCCGGCGGCCTTCTTAACTCCTGCCGCTGCAGGAACGGAAGGTGTAGTGGGTGCAGCCGCTTTTTCTACTTTAGGTTGGGGAGAGGCCTTCGGTGCAGCAGGAGGCTCCGGCTTGGCTTTTGGCGCGTTTTCGGTTGGCCCTTTACCTTTTCCATGCAGTTCATCCAGCAGTTGATCAAACTCATTATCGGAGATCAGACTGGAAGCATCCTCACCAACGGCACCACTACCGGTTGATGAAGGGGCCTTGGATACAGGCTCAGCAGCTTCACTTGTTGACGCTACTTCGCCGGTGAACTTTCCTTTGCCGTGCAAGTCATCCAGTAGTTTTTC
>JBFKTM010000625.1:0-2619 GCA_041636295.1 Oleiphilaceae bacterium | reverse complement strand
TTCATCAACAAATATCTGGAGATGCCGCAAGAGCGCCTTGAAGAGTATCGACGCTGTCAAGATAGCGGTCACCAGGCACTTGGGGTAATGGAGCAGACTCTTAGCCACTCACCCTATCTGGTGGATGCACAATACACCCTTGCGGATATCTCTCTATACGCGTACACCCACGTTGCACAGGACGGTGGTTTTGACCTGTCTGACTATCCTTCAATTAACAAGTGGATTCAACGCATTTCATCCCACCCAAAACATGTCACGATGGAACAGTTTTTAAACTGACTTTTACTCCCCACTATTTAACCCGTTATGCTGATTAAACGCTACATACCCTCCATGAGCCGAGACATCGCCGACCTGTTTTATGGGTCGGTACATCACACCGGCCAAAAACACTACACCAAAGCTCAACTACAGGCCTGGGCTCCCTCGCCTGTCGACTATGACTTTTGGCATCACAGACTCGCTATAAAATGCCCCTATGTTGCGATATTAAATGACACCATCGTCGGATTTATGGAGTTAGATGAAGATGGCTATATAGATTGCGCCTACACGCACAAAGACTATCAACGACAAGGGGTCGCCCGGTCACTATTCCATTGTGTAGAGCAGGCTGCCCGCCTCCGCAGTTTAAAACAACTCTCAGTGGACGCCTCTCTGATGGCGCAACCCTTTTTTGAAAAGCAGGGATTCAAAGTGTGCGACCAAAACCTGGTCGAACGGGCAGGAGAACACATTATCAATATTGCGATGATAAAAGCGCTATAAATCGACACTCCGTCACGCCATAGTCCTGTAATGTGGCAATTACAATTTGCATTTGTTTGCATTTCCCACCAAGTAACTGCCATCAAAAGCTTGTAACATTAGGTTATAAGATCGGTCAGGTGATCAGTCGTTTTGAGATATCCGTATGATCAACCCAGCCTGCCATAACAAGCAAGGAAAACAGAGGACGTAGCACCTAGAATGTTTAAAAAATCAGTCTGTACCGCATTGCTAACCTTGGGTATCACAACTCAAGCCAACGCTAATTTAATCGTTAATGGCAGCTTCGAAGATACCACAGGAGCGATGAACCTTGATCGCAATAGCTGGATGATATATGACAATATCACCGGCTGGGATACTGTTTCAGGCCCCGGTATTGAGATTCAAACCAACCCTACACTCCATGACATTAATGCACAAGACGGCTACCACTATGTCGAGCTGGATTCTCATGGTGGTATTGATACCAACTCTGCAATGTCGCAGTTACTCACCGGCTTAAATACTGGCTCACTTTATCAACTGGACTTTTACTACCACGCTCGAACCAATAAAGATGGGAACGACAATGGTATTAATCTTTTCTGGGACTCGGTTGTAGGCACTGACCTCAGTTCATTCACCTACAGCAATGAAGTGTTCAGTATCGACGATGTAAAATACGACGACACCTCTATTGGTCGTGCTACCGCAGTTGCGGGTGGCTGGTTTCACTTCAGTATGGAGCTATTGGCCATATCCGATACGATGGCGCTGACATTTGGCGCGGATGGTCGAGACAACTCGCTGGGAGGCCTGATTGATAACGTGTCTATGTATGCGGTTCCCGAACCTGGGACTCTAGGCTTATTTGCACTTGGCATCGCAGGTATCCTTGTTGCACGCACCCGAAAAAGCTAATCTCCTGTTTCTGCCGTGGCCCATAATCCTCCAGGTGGGCCATGGCACCCTACTTAAATAATCAGCGTAATACCCACAGCAATAACTATAAACAACGTATAAAACTGCATTAAGCCACGCCAAAATAGCGGAGCAGAACGAAGCTCCATAAAGGTATCAATGATCTGCTGATTTTTGATCAGTACCGTCAGCAAAACCAGAAACACCAAAAGCCCTTGAGAGATAGGAAACGTGCCCAGCGCAGCTGACGTTAACGTGAGCACTATCAAGACAATCCATGTTACTGCTAATCGTTTTCTACTTAACTGCATATAGCCTCGATCACTTAATTACATAGATTAACGGGAACAGCACAACCCAAACCATATCAACCATGTGCCAATAGGAGGCCCCTGTTTCCACGCCGGTTATATCGTCATCGTAGCCACCATTTCTGGCCTTGTTAGCGACATAAATCAGTATGACCATCCCCATCAATACATGCATAAAATGAAAAAAAGTAATGAAGAAGTAGAGGGTGTAAAAGAGGTTGGTTCTTAAGCTAAAGCCCAGTGCCATTAAGCTCTGATACTCCCAGAACTTGGTAAAAATATAGATAGACGCCGTCACAATACCTACCCATATCCACCACGCCGACTTCTTTAACTGTCCCTGAGAGGCCAACAACACGGCCTTGGCGACAAAGTAACTACTGGTTATCAGCGAAAGCGTATTGATAAGCCCTGATAGTGGATGCAGTGTCGCTTGGCCCTCGGTAAACATTTCTGGATTTAAGGTTTTAGAAACAGAAAAAACCAGAAATAAAGCCGCAAAGACGGTTAGTTCTGCCAGTATAAATATCCAAATCGCCAAATCACCCGGCAACCGCTTCTGCTCAATAGCACTAGTTGTCAAAGCTTCTCCCCACTTTTAACTTTTAACTTCTAACTTCTAACTTCTAACTTC
>JBFKTM010000624.1:0-2621 GCA_041636295.1 Oleiphilaceae bacterium | reverse complement strand
TTTTTACGCCACCTGTGTCAGACCATTCAGTGAAGCAACCATCTCGATAATGTCTTGATCTTTCCATCGAGCTAGCGATGCCGGATCAGTACTCTCACCCAATGCCCTAATAAGTTCCCTTTTGAAGTTTCTAATCTTTGCCATTTCTATATCGAGTGATTGCTGAAGCTGAATATACTCTGCAAGCGTTATCTGTTCGTCACCCATTATTTCCCAGCCTTATCTAATCGTTGCGTAATCTGCCGAATCACACTCCTCGTTCGAAAGGAATCTTTATTCGAGTCGAACTCCAATCCATAACGGTAGAAGTTACCGCCACCTGTTCGATTCTTTACCTTGAACTGGATGCCATTTAAGTAAAACCCTCCAAAGTAAATATTCATCAGTCCAGGTGATTCCATCTCTACTTTCTCATGTGATAAAACAGCGGCTCCCAGCTCATTAATGTCAATGACAATTGTTCCGTTAAGACTACACGGATTACCTTGGTTGTTAAGAAATTTGACCTCTGCAATCATGCCTTTTGCTTTATGTCGCGTCGTTCTTCGCAAGCAAGCATCATCACTTATATTGGATTGAGGGGTCTCTTTCTTAGTAACCGGGTAGTGTAGACTGGAAAAATTACCGGTCATCTAATACCTCTCAAAACATCACCTATTAACGTTAGCGCACTAATATCCGTCTGCGTGCAATACGCGATGGTCGCGGTAAAAAATACTGCGATCAATATCAATGTTGCCGCCCCGATTTCCATCAGCCCCATCAGCATTCCCAGAACTATATCAACCATGCCAGTTAAGGCATGGTCAGCTTGAGTAATATGACTATTTAGTTTCATGGCGAAACCTCAAAAAGAATATGTACTTCACATTCTCCAGATCTCGGCAGGTTAATAGCTGGGACTAAATGTGTTTTTTTGGGCAAAAGTGAGTTTGCGTTCCGATTAACACAATTTTTGAAGCAAGGCCGTTTATCCACAGATTTTGTGGATAACTCTGTGCGTAGAAATTATCTTGAATAGTAATGCGTGAGCAGAACCTGACTGGTCAATATTTAACCATACGCATACCGCCCAGCAATAGCCGTTGAGTTTTTTTACAGAAGATGCTTTATTTAAGCCCTAACTCCATCAGCCCATATACAGATATTGAGTAGAATGCTGCTGTAATAGTAGAGTTTATTACTAGTGACCCCATCGCTATCCTTGCTCCGTTGTATGCGTATATTGAGCGCCTATATATGCTTTGTGCAAACGGCACAAAAAGGCTCACCATAACCATTAAGATTTGTGCAAAATTTAAATTCTCCAGGAATAAGGCTGACAACACAGCCACAGCAAACTGCAAATAGCCACCTTTCATTGTAAGGTTCCGCCCGGTTTCGATATCTCGATTAAGGACTTCTCTCAAGTCATCCTCTTTCATATTGTTAGCTTGCTCGTTTGTGATTTTTTCAATTTTGTTTGTCATAATATTTGCCTTTGGATCGTTCTACTCACACCTCCTCTCGGATACGGGAGTCTGGTTATTTCTTTGTTTGCTGTTTCTATAATACACGGGTAATTAATAACGCAACCCCTTACTAATGGTTTGTTGTAGCCAGACGAACGGCCTCCTCTCTAGATTGCAGTTTGATTGGCACCCACCTTACCGGCTTGTTTCTTGGCGCTAGTCGGATGTAGCCATAGTCCGCCACTTCATACTGTGTGTTGGCCTCAATTAGTAACCGGTAGAGAGATAGCTGCTCTACATCTTCATCATTGACTCTGGATCGTGTTTTTGTGTCAGTCACGATTAAAACCTGCTCTTCTGGCAAGAGCCATACCTGGTCGGGTGTGCCTACCAGCCTTACTGGATTGGACATGCTCAGTTTTTTCTCAGACCAAAACAGTTTCGATGTTCGCAGTATCGTAGGTAAGCGTTCCGTTACAATGAACTTGCTTACCGGGTCTGCCTGTTTTGCATGCAGCTCTATTCGTGCAATGGCTGAAGCTATCACTACTGTTCCAACTCCTATTACCAGCCCTTCTATGATCGCCATAACTAACACTCTCTCTATATCGCTGTTTTATTATCACTACCACGTTTTGCTAAAAGCACAACAGCAAAAAAAAAGCATTTTTTGGGTTGCGTATTTTGAATTGAATGTTGAAATGATTGCAGGTGAAACGAACTTGGAGACAGTAATGAAACAAGCAGTACTGCTAAATAAAATGGCTAACCTGATATTCGAAATGGCTAAAGAACTAAGGGAAAGCGACCCTACTTTAAAACGAGAGTCGCTTCTTGAATCAGCTGATGGGCTCCAGCATTATCTAAATCCCTCAGTCTCATCACCCACAAAGCTTACAATCCACTAGCCGGTGTTCGACGCTATTATTCTGCTGAACGTTAGCAAGTCTATGTTGCTTGGTTGAGACTTTTTTTGACAGTGAATTTAAAACCTCTACTGCTTCTCTTAAATCCACCTCTCCACCGGGAGGCAGTGAGCCGTATCGGGTGATTAACTCAATTAATCGCCTGATATTGAGCAGATTGGTTCTTTCGTTACTGGTTAAATCTAGTTGTTTCGACATAGCCTTCCCTTTTAGCACTCACCAGACCGGTGCAGGGGATCAAATA
>JBFKTM010000623.1:0-2624 GCA_041636295.1 Oleiphilaceae bacterium | reverse complement strand
GGTGCTTATCGTCATGGTAATGGTAATGGTAATGGTAATGGTAATGTAAGTGTATTCGAGCACTCTTCTATCGATGAGAACACTGATTGGAGTGGAGTCGTTGGAAAATGTGAGGTAGTCGTGCATTTGGCCGCGCGCGTTCACATTATGGATGATAATGCTGCTGATCCTCTGTTGGAGTTTAGAAAAGTAAACGTTGCTGGCACTGAAAATTTGGCCAGACAAGCCGCAGCCGTAGGTGTGAAGCGATTTGTCTTTTTAAGCACCATTAAAGTGAACGGTGAACATACAGAAGGGATTCCTTTTAGATTCGATGATACTCCTAACCCTCAAGACCCTTATGCAGTTTCAAAATATGAGGCAGAGCAAATATTAAAGCGCATATCTTCTGAGACTGGCATGGAGGTAGTGGTTATTAGGCCTCCTTTAATATATGGGGAAGGCGTAAAAGGGAATCTAAGATCGCTGGCGTCATTTATTCGCAAAGGATTGCCGCTGCCGTTTGGAATGGCAAGAAATAAACGGGATCTTGTTAGTTTAGATAATCTTTGTGATCTGGTAATGATTTGTACTCGCCATGAAAAGGCTGCTGGCCATACTTTACTTGTATCAGACGGAGAGGCTATTTCTACCAAACAGCTGGCTCAATATATAGCTGAAGGGCTTAAACGGTCGCTGATACTGGTTCCTGTTCCGGTTGCTCTTATGAAGGGCGTTGCTTCGCTACTAGGTAAGTCTGCGGTAAGCAATCGCCTTTTTGGTGATATGGAAATCGATATGAGTAACACCACTGAGCTACTGGATTGGCAACCTCCGCTAACGATTAAAGAATCGTTTCGTAAATCTTTTCAAAACTACTCATGACTACTCTTATTCTTACTTCTATTCTTTTATTCGCACTCACGTGTGTATTAACGAACGGCTTTAGACGGTACGCGCTTAAAAAAGGTGTAATTGATATACCCAATGCTAGGAGCTCCCATTCGATACCTACTCCAAGAGGTGGTGGAATTTCTATTGTGGTTGGTTATCTCGCTCTTTTGTCATTTTTATGGTTTCAGCAAAAGATAGCATTTGAGGTGGCTGCAAGTATCTTTATCGGTGGTGGTTTAGTTGCGTTGATTGGATTTTGGGATGATCACCGCCATATCAACCCTAAGTGGCGTTTTTTGGCCCATGTCACAGCAGCTCTTGCTTCACTTTTGCTGATTGGGCAATTTCCTCAAATATCGCTCGGAAACCTAAGTATTGATATGGGATGGTTAGCTCTACCATTTCTCACTGTTTCGTTGGTTTGGCTTTTAAATCTCTTTAATTTCATGGATGGAATTGATGGTATCGCTGGTGTTGAGGCTATTTCAATTGCTGGCGGAGCTGCTGTTATACTTTTTCTTAATGGTGTTGATGATTTTAGCTGGATGTTGTTTAGTTTGGTTTGTTGTGTCAGTGGATTTCTTGTGTGGAATTGGCCTCCCGCTCGCATATTCATGGGTGATGCCTGTAGTGGGTTTTTAGGGTTTTTACTCGGTTTGTTGGCAATTATCTCATCAGCATCTTACCCCGAATCAATTAATTTGTGGAGTTGGGTGATATTATTTGGTGTGTTTATCGTCGATGCAACCTGGACATTGATTCGCCGAATAATTGGAGGCAAAAAGTGGTATGAAGCTCATAGAAGTCATGCATATCAAATACTGTCTCGTAGATATGGATCCCATAAAAAAATAACAGTGGGAGTACTGCTGATAAATGTTTTATGGCTACTCCCTATTGCGTTTATTGCATCACGAAATGAGTCTTGGTCTCTATTGTTGTGTGTGTGCGCTCTCTTGCCCTTGGCATTTTTGACGTATCTTGTTAAGGCAGGAACGACGAATGAGTGATACAATCTTGGCCTTACAATGGAATAGCGGACATTGAAGTGTAAATATGCTTGAATACTTACTAAACCTCTCTCGTACTCAGAAGCGAATTGTATCGGTTATTTCTGACGCGATATTTATTCCGTTTGCCCTTTGGGCTTCCATTAGTATTCGCCTTGAGGAATTCTATAACGTAGATGATGAGTTAGTTGTCTATAGTTTCGCTTTAACCTCAGTAGTAACAATCTCTATTTTTGTTCGACTTGGTCTTTACCGAGCGGTTATTCGCTATCTGTCTAATCACGCTTTGATTGCTGTTGTTTCTGGAGTATCGGTATCTGCATTAATTTTCTCAGCTTCCAGCTTTCTATTAAAAGCACCGGTACCCCGCTCTGCACCGTTTATTTATTGGGGGCTGGCACTGCTGTTTGTTGGTGGCTCTCGAATGATAGTCAGATCCTATGTTCATCAAACGCAGCGAAAATTAAAAGAAAAGGTAGTTATTTATGGTGCGGGCACCTCTGGAATTCAGTTAGCGAACGCCCTTTTTCAAGGGCGAGAATACCAGCCTGTCGCATATGTTGATGACGGGAAAGGGCTGCAAGGTAGCATTTTTCAAGGTTTGAGAGTTTATAATCCTGCACAGCTTTCTAAGTTGATTGAGAAGTATGACGTTAAGAAATTATTGCTTGCTATAGGTGATGCTCCTCACTCCCAGCGGTCTCTGATATTAAGGTACTTGGAGCCTTTGCCAATTCAAGT
>JBFKTM010000622.1:0-2631 GCA_041636295.1 Oleiphilaceae bacterium | reverse complement strand
GTATGCGACCACCCAAGTGTTACTTCAAAATAGACCGGTAACGCCACCACAAACCAGACATCCCGCGCACCGAAAAGAAATAGCCGCGCCGCCGACAAGCTGTTGATCGCACGGCTCTTGGCAAACAGGTGGGTGAATTTAGGTTTATACTGAGTCTTGCCCATATCGGCCTGCAACAGCATCACGCTAAGCAGAAAGACAACCACCAGCAGGCTACTCATCAACATCAGCGAGGTCTGAAAGCCGACCCAGGTGAGCAGTGCCGCGCCCAGAAAAAAACCGATGCCTTTAAGGGCGTTCTTGGAACCCGTGAGAATCGCCACCCATTGGTAGAGCGCCCCATGCTGCTCCTGGGCGGGCAACAGATACTTGATGGCGCTTTTAGCACTCATCTTATTGAGGTCTTTGGCCACCCCCGATAAGGCCTGGGCTGCCATAACATAGGGCACCGATAACCAGGCCGCATTGACAGCCAGCATCCCTAGCGCCACAATTTGCAACAGCACACCGATGTGCATGGTGCGATTAAGCCCCACTCTGGCCCCTAGCCAGCCACCAAACAGGTTGGTTACCACGCCAAAAAACTCATACAGCAAAAACAGCATGGCAATTTCCAGCGCCGAGTAGCCCAGCTGGTAAAAATAGAGCACCACCAGCATCCTCAGAGCACCATCGGTAATGGTAAACGCCCAGTAGGTGCCGGTTACAACCAGGTATTGTTTTAGAGATTGGCTTAAACCGCTCATTCAGGATGCTCTACTCGATAACCTACCGTGCTTGTCCTACTTTTGTGACCAGTTCCATCATCCGGTTCACGTAGCCGATCTCATTGTCATACCAGACCAGCAGCTTCACCTGTCGCTTGTTGATCACCATGGTTGAGAGCGCATCGACAATCCCCGAACGTTTATCACCTCTGTAATCGACCGACACCAAGGGCCGCTCTTCATAACCCAGGATTCCGTTCAGTTCGTTTTCAGCCGCCTGTTTCAACAGCGCATTGACCTCTTCAACGGTGGTATCACGGGATACTTCAAATACACAATCGGTAAGTGATGCGTTGGCTAACGGCACCCGTACTGCCACACCATTCAACTTACCCTGCAGTTCGGGAAAGATAAGCCCAATGGCGGTGGCTGAACCGGTCGTGGTGGGGATCAGCGACATGCCACAGGCGCGGGCACGGCGCAGGTCTTTATGGGGCTGATCCAGAATACTCTGGGTGTTGGTAATGTCGTGGATGGTGGTCATGGAACCATGCACAATATGCAACCCTTCATGGATCACCTTCACCACCGGAGCCAGGCAGTTGGTAGTGCAAGACGCTGCCGTAACAATGTCATGCTGCGCGGCATTGTAGAGGTGATCATTCACCCCCATGACAATATTCAAGGGGCCATCTTTCACCGGACATGACACCACCACCTTTTTCACCCCTTGGGCAAAGTAGGGCTGTAGGGAGGCTGAGGTTTTATGCACACCGGTGCACTCGACCACAATATCCACACCCTGCCAATCCGTTGCTTCAATATCCCGATTCATGGAGTAAGAGACCGTTTTTCCATCAATCAGCAGTGTCTGTTCATCCTGAACACTGGCTTGTAACGACCACGGGCCATGTACCGAGTCAAAGTTAATCAAATGAGCAGCGGTGGTGGCATCACCCATCACCTCGTTAATATGAACGATCTCTATCTCAGGCCACGACCACGCTTCGCGCAGCGCCAACCGCCCCATCCGTCCAAACCCGTTGATTGCGACCTTAATTGTCATCACCGCCCCTCTTCAAATACAGGTAAACATCAATACTGGATATGCGTATAAGCAAATATAATAAATATGAAAACAACTAAACCCTATCAATACCCCAACCAGAATCCCTTGCGAAACCCTAGTCGACCTTCCGGCAACGTCTGGAATCCAGACGCCAACACTCTACTACCGCTTTAACAGCACCTGCGGGAAGGTTCTGCCAGCTTATTGAGATCCCCCATCAACTCGTCGGCCTGTTCACCATACTGGGCGAAGTTTTTAAGCACTTCGCCGAACAGCACAGTGTTTTCTGCAATGGTGTAGTAAACCCATGCCCCCTCCCGACGCGCATTCAATACCCCATTATTGCGTAAATATGCCAGATGGCGAGAGACCACACTTTGCGAGATCGCCAACGAATCCACCAAATCACAGACACAGAGTTCGCCCCGTTTGAGCAACAAGAACAGAATTCTCAGCCGCACCGGCTCAGACAGGCATTTAAAGAACTGGGCACAGATTTCAGTAGATAAGGTATCGTTATTCATGGCGGGGATGATATTTGGCTAGGCAAATATTGTCAATTTATTACTAGGGAACGCTTGGAAGAACCTTAAAAGTGACGAATTGGAGTTAAATGGTACTTCGTTCATCCAGATGAATGAGCGGTACCATGCTTTTATGGAGCACTCCAAACACCACCAATTGCTGTTCGGCTAGAGTGTAATAAATCACATGACTGACGTGAGGAAAGCTGTACACATCGCTTCCTACATCAAGGCGGAGTTTTCCAATCGTCGGCGTTTCAGATAGCAGCCTGATGGTTTGCCGCAACGCTGACAGGTACTTTTTTGATTGCTCTTTTCCCCATTGATTAAG
>JBFKTM010000621.1:0-2631 GCA_041636295.1 Oleiphilaceae bacterium | reverse complement strand
TGGTGAGGCGACTCAACTGTTTTACCAGGGGGCTCAACGGCAACATAATCTTGAAACATTGCGTCACCTCGTCAACTTTGGCGACATGCTGCTCTTGCTTACCGGCGACTCAGGCAGTGGCAAAACCACCTTAATTGCAGAGCTAAGCAAGCAAGTTGCTACGGATGTTCGTGTCCTTAATTTAAAGCCCTCTCTAATTTCAACGCCTCGTAAATTGGTAGAAGAGCTGTGTAAGAAGCTTGAACTTCGTCAAATAGAAGGTGAGCCCGCTGAGCGAGCCATGGATCGTATCGTGCAGCGCTGCCAACATGACTCCCAGACGGGCAAGCGCACGCTGATAGTGGTTGATGATGCGGAGAAGGCCAGTAAGGACAGTTTTCAGTTTCTGGTATCTACCTTTAAACAGTTAGGTAATGATGCCGGAGTCTGTTTGCTAATGTCTGGGCAGCCGGGAGTTCTGCAATACCTTACATCGGACGGTGTCGAACCGAGTCGATGTGGTTGGATGCATCAGCTTCAGCTTAAGCCTTTTTCCCAGGAAGATGCTGAAACTTATGTTAGTTTGAGGTTGATTAGAGCGGGGGCGGTCTCTGAACCCGAGTTGTCTATCTCTCAGAAAAACGCACTTCATGAGCTGGGTAAAGGGTGTCCTGGTCGAATAAATCGAATAGCACCTGGGGTGTTGCTGGATGCTTTCTCTGCTGCGGTGACGGAAAAGAAACCGCCTAAAAGCCTGAGTTGGTTATTGGTTGGGATTGCGGCGTCACTCCTTCTTTCGTTTCTGGTCATTGGCTATCAGTACAAAATTATACCCGGGTCATTAGAGTCTACTGCGACGGATGAGCTGGTCTTGAGTGATTTAGATATATTGGACGGTGAAAAGTCGTTACCTGCTCCGGAGATGACAATACGGCCAAGATCTTTGAAGGCTAGTGATAACACCGATGGGGAGAGCGAATCACATAGCGCGCTTGAGGGTGTCTCCTTAAACGCGGCGCAAAGTGGAAATGTGGCCGAACGAAATGCCGAATCCCAAACCGGGGGCTTGACGGTAAACTCGGATGCTATGGTGTCATCGGGGTTGGAGCAATCCGATCTTCTTATAAGCGACAGTAGGCAAGGGCAGGCTGCGCCAAAACTTGAGCCTAGGTCAGTGCCTGTGTCAGATGATGCGCCCGAAAAGATGTCTGATGATGGAGAAGCAACCCGTTCTCAAAAAACGGAAGTAGTCAGCGAGCCGGTTGTTTCAGAAAGCACATCCGTAGCAGTCAGCAACAATCAGCATCCTCGATTCAGGTCTGCATCATGGTTAAATGAGCAGCCTCTAGAAGCATATACCATACAGTTGTTGGGGAGTCGAAGTGAGTCTACAGCCGTTAAGTATGTCGACAAGGCCGTTACCGAAGTTGAGTTGTTGTATTTGGCGTCCACCTACAAGGGCAAGCCGTGGTTTGTGGTGATTGCCGGTGTCTTTCCGGATAAAGAGGCTGCGAGAGCCGGCTTGAGTAAGTTGCCTGCTTCGATGCAAAAGCAACAACCCTGGATTAGAAGTCTTAAAGGGTTGCGTGACAATTAGCCTTTCTTTCGATAGCTATAAATCTCTTTGCTGACCGAATTTGTTAGATACATTTGGAATAACAGTCAAGTATTTATGATATAAAATATCGATATATTTGTGTGCCCACCTATTGGCGTGTAAAATAGCCACCCCAAATTTTGAGGATCGAAAGCGATCTGTGTTTTACTAAAAATATAAGCTTTTGATTAGTAAAGAATAAACGCGAGAGTGTGAAATATGATGACAGGTTTGTATCATCCTGATGATTTCAAGGATAACTGTGGATTTGGCTTGATTGCCCATATGGAAGGTCAGGCAAGCCACAATTTACTTGTAACCGCCATCGAATCTTTGACCTGCATGACCCACCGTGGCGGTATTGCTGCGGACGGTAAAACCGGTGATGGCTGTGGGTTACTCATTCAAAAACCAGATACATTTCTTCGTCATGTCGCGAAAGAGTGCTTTGGTGTGGAGCTTGGTCAACGCTATGGCGTTGGAATGATTTTTTTGAATCAGGATGTCGCAAAAGCCGAAGCCTCAAAAAAAGTATTAGAAAAACATCTTTGTAATGAAGGTCTGGGGGTTGTGGGTTGGCGTGTAGTGCCGACTGATCAGGCCTGCCTTGGCCCTATGGCGCTCGACTGCCTGCCGGGTATTGAGCAAGTATTTATTTCTTGTGGTGAGCTTTCAGAAAAAGAGCTTGCTATAAAGTTGTTCTTGGCTCGCCGCAATGCCGAAGTCGAATTGGCTTCTGATAGTGAATTTTATGTCTGTAGCCTTTCTGAAAAAGTTCTTTCCTATAAAGGATTGATGATGCCGGTTGACCTTCCAAGTTTCTACAAAGACTTGGAAGACGAGCGGTTAGAAACAGCGATCTGTGTCTTCCACCAGCGCTTTTCTACCAATACTATGCCTCGTTGGCCGCTGGCCCAGCCATTTAGAATGTTGGCGCACAATGGTGAAATTAATACCATTGAGGGCAACCGAAACTGGGCGCAGGCACGTGCATCCAAATTTAAGTCAGATGATTTACCCGATCTGCAGTCGATCCAGCCATTGGTTAACCGAGT
>JBFKTM010000620.1:0-2643 GCA_041636295.1 Oleiphilaceae bacterium | reverse complement strand
TATAGAGATCTTGTCAGGTCACATGTCGATTACCTGATGATGACTTCTCTTATATTCTCTATGTACTTGGTTCTGCTACTGCTGGAAATCACGGTTCCTCATAGCATTCTCTGGCTAATATTCATTGGCGCTCTGTACAATCCCTTCGGGTTTATACTTCAGGCTATTAAACCTGACATTGTTGAAAGTGGTGGAGTCATTACAAAAGCCGGTGTGGTATTGGGTTTTTTACCGCTGACTATAGGACTTGTTTATTCAGGCGCACAGATACTGTTAGTGACTTTAGAGCGCTTATCAATTTAAAAACTAAAGGGGAAAAAACTAAAGGGGGCGTAACGATTTATTTACGAACAGTTCTTTGTAAGGATATTGATTTATAATTGAAGTTCAATCGTGTTAGGTGAATGCAAAAGGAGTTGCGAATGCCTAGAAAGACAAGAATGTTTATTTCAGGGTACCTTGCCACTTGGTTCAGCGTGGTAACAACCGTTCATTTGATTAGAAAGTGCAGCCAAAGGAACTTTCTCTTGGGAAATGATAGGTTTAAAAATGAGATAGAAGAAACACTGAATCGTCGAGTAGGGCAGTTAGAAAGGGGGAGGCCTACGATCGGTTAAAAATAAATCGTTACGACCCCTTTTGCTGACCCCTTTTGCTGTTAAATAATTCTCATATCCAATCTCCATTTTGGTTGTCTAAATGATCTATGTCATTGAAATAATAAGCCAACAGGTATTGAGCCTTGTTGTGAAGATTAACTTACCTCACAAATGTTACTATTGAAATTACATATTGTTACATCATAAGAGAAATGAGACTCTGATCACGGGTCTGTGGTATACGTAGGTACCATAACGGTGTAGGTCATTTGCAAGCAGGAAATAATGGATTTGTTATTATCTGGTGTAAGTCGCCCACTGGCGCGAACAGGAATAAGGTACATGGCAGTTTGGGTAATCAAACTGCCATTCTTTGTTTGCCACTTATTGGAGGAGGCCGAATTACAGTTGAGTGTAACCACCATCAACGGTTATTTGACTACCAACCATGTAGGATGATTCATCACTCGCTAAAAAGGTTGCAACATTGGCGATCTCTTCAGCTGTTCCAAAACGCTTCAGTGGTACTTCGCTGGTTATTTGCTCGCCCAGCTGGGCAACCACTTCTTCAGGTAACCCGGTTTTTCCATAAATTGGCGTTGCGGTTGGTCCGGTATTCACCACGTTAATGCGAATCTGTTGCTCTAGCAACTCAGCAGAAAGCGTTTTTGCAAGACTGACCAAGGCTGCCTTGGATGCGGTGTAGATACTTGTGCCAGGAAACCCTTTAAAGATCAGGAAGGTCCCATTAAAAATAACTGATGAACCTTTGCTTAGTATTGGGACCATGGCTTTAACGGTGAAGAATGCACCTCTTACGTTAATGCCGAAGGTCTCGTCAAACAGAGTTTCATTTACATCGGTAAACGGCGCAAATTTGGCGATGCCTGCGTTAACAAATAAAACATCAAGCTTTCCTTCTTTTTCTCGCAGGATATCGGCTGTTTTCTGTATGTCTTCCAGATTATTGGAATCGGCCTGAATACAGACTACTTCACCGTTAAGCTCATTACTAGCTTGCTCCAGACGGTTGCCATCGCGGCCGGTAATATAGACCTTGGCTCCTTCATCCAGATATTTTTGGGCGGTTGCCAAGCCTATGCCGCTGCTGCCGCCAGTAATCAGTGCAATTTTACCTTCCAGTCTCTTTGATGCTTGTGACATGAGTTATCTCCTTATTCCATTTTTTGGATTATTGCGTGACGCCTTCAACCGGGATGCAAGCTAAAAACAATGCCTGCTCCGCTATTTATCAGAGTTTCTTGGCATAACAGGTTTACATTTTCAACGCTTACCGAAGATAGTAAGCTGGCACTCATAACTGTAACAACAAAAGTAACAAATATGGCTTGGATTTTTATTTATTGAACTCCATTCGTCAATATATTTTTTAATAATTGAGGATTCGATCGACTTTTGTGGAAGGAATGCATAGCGGCTGTATTGATATTCCAAATGTAAGTTTCTGTATTGGGGTAGTTAAATTCGAGCTGTTTGGGATGAAAAGTTGCTGTGCTCTGCTATATTCTGAAAAGTCATGTTTGCTGAACTGAAGGTGAATTAATCGTTCAAAAATACTCTTTCAGGTTGGTGGGTAAACGATAGAAATTTTTATAATGGGAATAATATGCGCCGAAATGTAAGCTTTCCTACTGCCATACATATATTAACGTTGCTGGGTTATATGGGGCGAGAATATGTTAGTTCTGCATTTATTGCGCAAAGTGTTCAGACTAACCCTGCGTTGGTCAGGCGGTTGTTAAGCAAGCTGGTTAATGAAGGGTTGGTGGAAACGGCTCATGGCAAAGACGGTGGCGCTAGACTGAGCAGAACCGCCGCATCGATTAACCTGAAGGATATCTATGACGCAGTTCAGGAACAGGCTATTTTAAGTGTGCCTGTACGCGATGTTTATGCACCATGTCCGGTTAGCAGTAACATCAAAGAGGTATTGCAGCAAATATTCGATGCGGAAGAGGCTGCCCTGCGGGAGCGACTGAACCAGATTAAACTGTCTTCTGTGCTTGAGCAAATTCCTGCCAGT
>JBFKTM010000619.1:0-2646 GCA_041636295.1 Oleiphilaceae bacterium | reverse complement strand
GGGTGTTCTATCATTTCTTCTGTTAAATCAATATCTGGCCAATAAAAATGACCGATGCCTTGCTCTTCTACATTGATGATTGAGCTAACAGGTTGATCTTTGAACCAGGGAAAATCTTCATATGATATGAATAGTTCTTTATCACGAACAAAAAGCCAAATTACGTGTGTTGAAATATTAGCAACTTCAATCGCTGAAGTGTTGTTGCCATGCACTAATGAGCTCATCGTAATGAACCTCAATAAGTGATTCAATTTCTTTTAGTTCTTTCCTAGAGTAGCAATAGTTCTTTGAAAGCTCAATTTCAGGCTTAAGCCAAAATTATTCTTCGCCAGCTCCTGACACTACATGAACGTGAATTCGTTCTTCTTCTCTTGAAAAGAAGAAGAACCAATACCCGCCCTCTCTGAAAATTGTGGGGCTCATATTACTTCCCTGTACCTAACGTTCGGGCTATAGTCGACCGTCGACGCTTTCTTTATCTAAAATGTATTTAACGTCAAAGAGTACGGACGTATCTTTACCGAGTTTTCTAATAGTCTCTGATCCCATTGCTCGAAATTCTTCATGTGCAACAGTGAGGATGACTGCATCGTATTTACCTGATTCCAGCGAGTCCACGAGATTCAAGCCGTACTCATGTTTTACTTCATCTTTGTTTGCCCAAGGGTCGTATACATCAACATTAGCGTGATAGTTTTGCAGTTCATCGATAACGTCTACTACTCGCGTGTTGCGAATATCTGGGCAGTTTTCTTTAAACGTAAGGCCCATAATCAGTATGTTAGAGTCAACAACATGAATGCGTTTTTTCATCATTGACTTAACAACGGTCTCAGCGACGTGGCTTCCCATTTTGTCGTTGATTCTCCTACCCGAAAGAATAACCTCAGGGTGGTATCCAATGGCCTGTGCTTTGTGAGTAAGGTAGTAGGGGTCGACACCGATGCAATGACCGCCAACCAGGCCAGGCCTAAACGGAAGAAAGTTCCACTTTGTACCAGCTGCTTCCAGCACCTCAAGGGTGTCGATGCCCAGTTTCTCGAAGATAAGTGCCAGCTCGTTAACAAGTGCAATGTTAACGTCGCGTTGGGTGTTTTCAATGACTTTTGCCGCTTCAGCCACACGAATGCTGCTCGCAAGGTGCGTTCCTGCAACAATAACTGACTGATAGAGTTTGTCGACAATTTGAGCAACTTCAGGCGTTGAGCCAGAGGTTACTTTCAGTATATTGGTGACACGGTGCTCTTTGTCACCCGGATTGATGCGTTCAGGGCTATAGCCGGCAAAAAAATCGACGTTAAACTTGAGCCCAGACGCTTGTTCCAGTAAAGGAATACACTCTTCTTCTGTGGCACCAGGGTAAACGGTTGATTCATAAATCACAATATCACCCTTGGCGAGCACCGAACCAATCGCTTTGCTCGCCCCAATCAGTGGTGTGAGGTCTGGCGTTTTAAATTCATCGATGGGGGTGGGTACAGTAACAATATAAATGTTGCAGCGTTCGATATCTGAGAGATTATTGGTGAATGATAGTTTGTCTGCGCTGGCCAAAAGTTCAGGTTCGACTTCTAGAGTAGAGTCAACACCAGACATCAGCTCTTTAACACGTGCTTCGTTGATATCGAAACCGATTGTCTCGAATTTTTTGCCAAACTCCACCGCTAAAGGCAGGCCAACATAACCCAAGCCCACCAAACAAATTCTAGCGTCGGTAAGATCCATCATTCCTCAAAACTCCAAGTAAGCTAATTAAAACCGAAAGATGGGCGGATTATATCCTTATCACCTTTAATTAGTCACATAAAAGCGGTAAAAAAGGACCTTAAATACATAAGGGTTAAAAAATGTAAAAAAATGAGAGATTGCGGCGTTATAAATTGCTTTATTCTACTAGAACCTTAAAATTAGCGGCCATTAAGGTATGCCTCGATTTTAATAGCCACGTAAAAATAATAAAGAGTAGGCACTGTCATCAATGGATTACCGTTTTTAGGAGTATTTGTGGCTCATATTAGAGTTTTTAAACACTACGTTCACTTACCTTTTGTCGTTCTCAGTGTTATGGACTTTACGGCATTAATGGTGTCGTTTTATCTCTCTGGTTTTTTTCTCTTTTTTACGAACTACAGCCTGTTTGTAGATAACCTCAATGTTTTGGTCTCTTCAGCAGTCTTTTATACGCTGATGATTCAGCTGACTATGATTGCCGTTGGGGTATATCAGGCCAAAATAGAAGAAGGCTTGAGTGGCATGATGCTTAGAACGATTATGAGCATCATTATTGCTATTTCGATGATGTCGTTTTTTGTTTACGTAACTGACGACCTGCTGTGGTACTTCACTAACGGGCAATTGTCTCTCGCATCGGTATTGGCGGTGTTTGTGTTAGGGATTTTCCGCTCAGTCTTTTTCTTAACAATTAGTGAAGATGCCTTCAAAAGAACGGTGCTGGTGTTGGGCGCAGGTAAACGAGCACAGAATCTTGCACAAGACCTAACAGCCCCTTTTGATCGTAAAGGGTTCAATATCGTAGGCTATATACCGATGGCAGACGAAGAAGTAAAAGTGGATTCAAGTCTGTTAATTAATATGCCCTGTAGTATTCTGGAATATGTTCTTGATAAAAATGTTGATGAAATC
>JBFKTM010000618.1:0-2648 GCA_041636295.1 Oleiphilaceae bacterium | reverse complement strand
TGCAATATTCTGCATCAATGCACCTTGATATAAACCCATATCATCTCCACCGCCATTGGTATTCGCTGTCACAACGACGCGAAACATTGGATGAGGAGAGACCATTTCACCGCCGTTTTGAACAATGATTAATGGCTTACCAGCCAAAATCTCATTCAAACCAGACAGCTCAGCAGGGTCCAGAAGATCCACTTCATTAATAACGAGAAGATGCCCTTCTCGCATTGCTGTGGTTAGAGGTCCATCTTGCCAAGCCATCGCTGGTGCGATGCCAGGCTGTTCGCTCTTAAGAACAAACATCCCCACCATATCAAGGAATGTTAGTCCCTTTGATGCAGTGATGCTCTGACATGGCCAGTTGACTCTTGCTGCCACCTGCTCAACGAGCGAAGTTTTTCCAGAACCAGTTGGCCCTACCAGATACATTGCGTCACCGCGAGGCTTCTGTATAAAAGCAATCAAGTCACGAAGGTTGTCACGTCGGAACACGTAACTATCAATCTTGCTTGGGATATTGGGATGAGAGGCATCTTGATATCCAGGAACACTAATAGGAGCGTCAATGCCAAATGCTTCTTTCAGTGTAAATGCTTTAGTGTTTGCTGCTGCGTTCATGTTAGTTCTCCGAGGGAGCTAGAACGAGCACACAATGACCGCTGACGCGGAATTTATGTGGCCGCGCCAGCTGGTTTTATTTAATTAACATTAATTGCTGTTCTCGACTAATGTCTGGGCCAGCTACCCATTTCGTCATGCGAATGCACAACAGAAATCAACTTATCAATAATCTGCTTTAACAGGACAAAGTATTGAAAAATTGATTATTAAAAATTGGAATTTTACTTAAAGGAGGGGAGGCACATTGGCCTCCCCTTCTTAGTTGAACGTAGCAATCACATCTTGCTCTGCGATTAAGTGGAGTTGTCTGGCCCATCGGGTCAAAGGCTCCAGAGCTTCATCAGCACTCCTAAAAGGGTTTTTGCGGATACGCAAAACTTTTCCAGAGTCGAGAAAAAGACGACTGCCGTCATGGTCATAAAAATGTACTGTCGAGTTTAGTGTCATAACGATCTCCGAATTTCACTATCAAAAATTGAAGGACAAACGAAGAGGAGCATCAATAGATGCCGAACGCATTTAGTGTTCGCATCACAGGACGCGAAATCACATATCCACTAACTCCACACGCACACAATACTGACATAGCGCCTAAAATCATCATCGGTGCAATCCTCCTCGTTGTGTCACCCCGGAACACTCTTTGAATATATTCGCATGCGAATAAAAAGCGCTCCGGGGTAACACACCGAGAAGGAGTGTTACGTACTATTAGTTTCCGTTAACTGCCAGCTCAATTTGAGCTGTTCTTGCGTCAGCAAGCGTCTTTACAGTTTCTTTAGCAGAAGTAGCTGTATAGGCAGTTTGTGCAGTGAAAATAATAGTCGCGATAGCAATAACTTTTTTCATTTTGATTCTCCAAGAGAAAACAAAAGGCAAAGTTATCCCCCTAACGGAAGATACTTCGCCCGTTAGGGTTAGAAATGGAATGCCACACCTTTACGAAGGTAAGCAGGTGACTCAAATTGAGTCCAATCCAAAGATTCTTTGTGGCCAACACGACTCACAAGAATGGTTTCGTTGGATACTTTTGTGATTTTTTTAGCAAGGGTAGCACCTCTTTTCAGAGGGGCTTTCTTAATCATACTCATAAAACCATCACTTATTCGTGACAGCATGAAGTGAGCTACAAGCACCAAAAGCGCTAAAACAGCAACACCAAAAAGTAATGATAAAGTCATGGATCTCTCCTAATAATGAATATTGAAGAGAGATCTACCTCGAAGAGAAGTAAACCTCTCTTCTTGATGAGGGAAAAGTCAGTTTGTTTGGATAGCGCTGACAGGGCTATATTCTCACGCCGCACTAAAGAGTGGGGTGAAGAAGATTGAAATTAGGATCAGATTACCGCATCAGAATAATAGTTAACTGTAGGTTAGTGCTTTTTTTTGGGAATCTGGCGATTATTTATTTGATTGCTTTATTGTCCAACCAAATCTTCATATGCTGCCAGCTCAGCATCCAGCCCAACCAGATCTAGCAACTTTCGCCCTTGATCTAGCCAATTTCGAGGCACTATAACTCCTTCAATATCTTTTTCATCAAAATAGAAGTATGAAGTGGTATGAGAGCCAGTCCGTATAGAAATCTCTCCAGGTGCATAGTGGTCATTGATTCTGCTGTGCACGGCTTTTTCGCGGGTAAGCGCCAATCTCCATTCCCGTTGGTAATAATTAGGATATAATTCCTGCTGTTCTCTGTACGAATAACACTGAAACAATGAGGATAACTGCTCTAGCAGCGCTGTGATTTCGTGGTCATCACATGAAAGCCTCACTCTATAAACTCGATTAATCAGTTCACGCTGCTCTTCTGAGTAATAAAGTACAGGATTCACCCCATACTCACATATTATATGTACAGTAGGTATATTTGATGTACATAATGGTGTAAAATGGTTTATAATAGCCGTCGTTTAAGCTGTTTCCACCGGTCAGAGGAAGATTCAGTGTACACGCAAATGCAAGCAGTCTGGGGTCCACGCAGCCAGGCTAGTCTGGCAGGGGCAGGTCATTAGTCTGGGGCAGGTC
>JBFKTM010000617.1:0-2661 GCA_041636295.1 Oleiphilaceae bacterium | reverse complement strand
CGAGAGCCTTCTGATATTGGCGCTCGCCAATAATCTTGACATTGGTAAAGCGGTTAGAAGTGGGGCCGCGCCCTTCGCTGTCAGGATTAACATTAGGCGACATGTCGCCGGCGTTATTAATGGCAAAGGCAGCAACGAAGTTATTGCTTCCTTGGTTAGCGGTAGGATTTTTTGACTTCTCGAACAGATAAGAGGCATGCCCTTTATTGTCGCCACTTAGTAGTTTTAAATCCTTACCCATAGCGTTGGGATGTGTTGCAAACCAACTGATCATTCCGGCTTCACGACCACCTTCTTGAATTATCTTTAATACGGTCATCGGTTTTTGGATTGATGAGTTGTATTTTGAGCGCTCAGAAGAGGGATTGTTGTTGTAAGCTTCAATCGAACGATTGTAGCTGGCATTGTCCAGATCACCACGATTAACCAAAATATGGCCGGGCTTGAGATTGGAGTGTGCCTTTTCAATAGAGGCGACTATACCATCGACTTGGGCGTCATAAGCCTGCTGAATAAACCCCAGAATGGTAATGTCGTATAATGCGTAGTGTGACTGTCCTCCGACGGCGGCATGGGTGTGTGTGGCACTCAATACCACATTGCGGTCATTGTAGAGATCGCCATATTTCTGGTTCAATTTATTAATGACGCCTTGAAAGACCGATTGAAACAGCGCGCCGGCATCCACACTAACAAAAACTACACGTTTGTCGGTATTGGGTTCTGCCACAATAAAGGCTCGGGACCACTGCCGAAAATGAATTCCAGCACTTTTTTGATCCGGGTTAGCATAACCCATTAATCCGACTTCTGCGGCCGGACCGGTAATGTCATGTATACCTCGCCCGATCAGGTAGTTATCCTGATAGCCCCAACTTGCAAATGAAACTAACGGTAATACAAGAAGTAGGATTGCGTTGAATGTATACCTCACTTTAATTCGTTTACTGGCTGCTTTTTGTCTTATTTTTATTTTCGAAAACATGGTTAATTCCTTGGTTAATTTTCAAGGAATCTCTTTAGCTTAAGCCTGTTTAAAGTTCACCAGAATGCGCGTAAAGAGACTCATATGGCCAAAAACGCATTTCAGAACTACAACTAAAACCCCATTAACGAATGTTGTCGTCTTGGTACAACCGTTATCTCAAATGACTAGTCTAGTAACTATAAATAGTAACTACGATATGAAGGTCACTGTAACGAGACATCCTATCACCTATATAGATAGCTCATATTTTTAAACATGACAATGTGTCAGCTTAAAAAATGTATGATATTTAACCAGGCTGGTGTGGGCGGATTTAGATGATAGTTTTAAGAGGGGGAGGGCTCTGTACAAGGTTTGAAAGGTCATCTATTAGGTATTTCAAGTATTTATAGTATGCATAAGAAAAATATACTCCTTGACTCGACTAAGAAATCGTATATAATTCACCCAGCTTGAAAGTACGCCTTATATTTATGAACACCATTTCGAAGTATTGCCTTAAAGTGCTCGTCCTGTTTTACATAAGTAATAGCACCACTTCCAGCCAATTAGCCCATCAAAAGGCTCACATTACTCTTGATTTAAATAGGATATGACTATGTCTACTACTACCGGCACTGTAAAATGGTTCAACGAATCTAAAGGTTTTGGTTTCATTGAGCAAGAATCTGGTCCAGACGTTTTTGCACACTTCAGCGCTATCTCTAGCACTGGTTTCAAAACGTTGACTGAAGGTCAAAAAGTTCAGTTCACTGTTACTCAAGGCCAAAAAGGTCCTCAAGCAGAGAACATCGTAGCACTTTAATAAAAAGTGTGGTTGGTTTTCGGCATTGAGCCGAAATCCAACGATTATACCCCAGCGGTATAGTCTACATAAAAAGCAAGGCTATTTAGTCTTGCTTTTTTTATGTCTTTATAAAATCAAACACTCATTTCCCTCTTTTGGTTTATGGAATCAGGTTCCAATCAATAAAAACGCTGCTACTATATCAACGTTAACTATCTGCTTTTTTTGTAAATTCAAACATCTGTAAGCTTGGAGCGATTTATGGTCGAATGGTTGGATGCCAACATCCTCTACTGGCATTGGCTGGTTTTTGGTATTTTTTTGGCTGGTGCAGAAATCTTCGTGCCCAGTTTCTTTTTATTATGGTTAGGATTGAGTGCCGTCGTTGTTGGGGTGATAAGTTACTTTGTCGAGCTTACTTTTAGCACTGAGATTATTAGTTGGGGTGCCCTCTCATTTTTAAGCTTAGTGGCCTGGTTCAAGTTTATCTCACCCAAAATGAAAACCAAAACATTGTCCGGCATGAGCCGAGAAGCGCTCATTGGGCAAGAAGGTACCGTCACAGATTTCCAAAATAGTGTATCGAAGGGCCGGCTACGTTTTTCTGCCCCTATAGTAGGTAGTGACGAGTGGAATTTTAGAAGTGAAGACCCGTTGCAGGCCGGTGACAGGGCCATTGTTGCTGATGTCAGCGGAAACGATCTTATTGTGAGAAAAAAATAACCAAGGAGATTCCCATATGGAAGCCATCATAGTTGCAGTAGTCGCCGTTGCCTTAGTTTTAGTTACTATCGCAAAAGGGGTTAGATTAGTCCCTCAAGGCGAAAAGTTCGTTGTTCAGCGTTTAGGGAAGTTTTATCAGACGCTTAACCCTGGACTTAATTTT
>JBFKTM010000616.1:0-2661 GCA_041636295.1 Oleiphilaceae bacterium | reverse complement strand
TATCCAGGTTACGAGCGATAAGGCTTCTTTTACAAAACCTCTTTTTAGGCTAAAAAGACTCGATAATCCGATAACGGCTAAAATAGACCAGTCTGCCCAATTAAACATAAAGATTACATCATCTTCCGGGTGGTATTTGAGGCGCGCATTCTATCAAAGAACACTTAGTTAACCAACGTCATAAACCATGCAGTTTACTCGAAATGAACAACTAGGCTTTTTACCTTAAATTGTTTGTCTAACTGCTTCTTAATTGCTTCGGCCTTCGTTTTATCGGCATAAGGGCCTGAAAATACGCGAATCAAGACACTACCGTCGCGGTTTATCTTGGTTGTATGACCGTCATACCCACCTAGCCTGAGTTTGTCACGCAACTTCAACGCGTTTTCATGATTCCCGAAAGTCCCAAGCTGAACCATCCAGACATTACTGAGCTTCCCGGTATTAAATACCGTAGCAGAGTTACTTACAGTTTTTGAGGGTGAGACTACATCTGAAGATTTACTTGTTCCCACGCCCTCACTCTGATTATTCTTTCTATTAACAGGCTCAACCCGTGAAGTAACACTACTTTCAGCTGATTCGATTCTCACCTCAGTAGGTTCATCATCAACAATATGACTGTTATCACGAATGTCTTGAGTTTCGTTAGGCGTAACAACTTTATAAGATGGCTTCACCGGAGACTCTATTTTAATAATAGGCACCTCCGGCTCTATCGGAATTGGAATTATCTGCGTTTTTGTGGCCTGGTGAGGGTCATCGAAAATCATCGGCAAGAATATAACAGCAAGAGATACGATAACTAACGCACCAACAACTCTTTGTTTTAGTCCATCCATTGTTGCTCTCTTTCTATGCTCATCATTTAAGTGAAGTTGGATTTTTTGTTATTCAGGCTTTGACTCGGAAATATACTTTTTTATATTAGCAACCACAAAAAAAGAGCCAAAGCAGATCAGAAGCGCATCATCCCGCAGGGCTGCCTCATAAGCGGTAATAAAAGCGCTCTCAATAGAATCATATTTAACATGATTTAAATTTCGTTCATCAAAGACTTCGCCTAGTTCTGACAATGTCTTGGCTCTAGGGCAATCCAACGGCGCAATGTGCCAAACATTGATATCTTGGGCAAGATGCTCAACAACACCGTCAACATCCTTATCAGACAACGCTGAAAAAACCGCATATACGGGACGCCCTCTACAAACGGTTTTAAGCCTAGTTGATAAGAATTTTGCTGCATGGGGATTATGCCCCACATCTAAAAGCACCTGCGGCTTATCTGAGACCACCTCCAGCCGTCCGGCAACCGTGAATTTATTCAACAGGTCTGTAAAAGCCTGAGCATCATCCATAAGGCCAAGGCACTCTACCGCCTGCAACGCCATTAAAATATTACTCTCAGGGAGTAGACAGTCGGGCATTGAGACTTCTTTTTTGCACGAGTGCTGATCAGTAATAAAAGCCCTACCGTTAGGCGGGCAAGTTTTTGAGTGCTCAGTAAAAACACCAAAATCCTTTTGAAAAGTCAGTAGTCTTACATTTTGAGCACTCGCCTGCTGAGTAACGCTATTTGGAGGGTTTGATTCACCATAAATAGCAGGGATACCCACCCTCAGAATACCCGCTTTTTCAAACCCAATACTCTCCCGATCATTACCCAGCCACTCAGTATGATCAATATCAACCGATGTAATAACTGCAAGGTCCGCATCAATAATATTTACGGCATCCAACCGCCCACCGAGCCCCACCTCAAGAATGGCAACATCTAACTTCTCATTCGCAAGACAGTGGATGGCACCAAGTGTCCCAAACTCAAAGTAGGTTAGTGGAACCGCTCCTCTAACCGACTCTACTTTTTGAAAACTTTCTACAATGCGACGATCATCGACACTCTTCCCGTTGATACGGATGCGCTCATTATAGGTTTCTATATGTGGCGATGTATAAACGCCAACCGACACCCCCATTTTCAAGAGAAGGTGTTCAATCATTGCAATCGTAGAGCCCTTGCCGTTGGTTCCAGCAACAACAATAATTTTTTTAGCGACTCTACCTGCCCTTAATTTTGAGTAGACAGTGAGTGTACGATCTAACCCCATCTCTATTTCAGAAGGGTGACTTGCCTCTATTTTACTGAGCCATTGCTGTAACTCTGTATGATAACTATCAACCATTTTCAGCGCTTTCTAACTCGTTTAATGCAGTGATGCCCGTTAGTTTAGCCAGAATAGAGACTAGCCTATCTCTCATTTCCTGGCGGGGTACGATCATATCTATTACACCATGCTCTAACAAAAACTCACTTCGCTGAAACCCTTCAGGAAGCTTTTCTCTGACCGTTTGCTCTATCACGCGTGGACCAGCAAAACCAATCAGTGCATTGGGCTCGGCCACGTTTATATCACCTAGCATTGCTAAGCTGGCTGACACCCCCCCAAACACCGGATCGGTCATAACCGAGATAAACGGCACTCCAAGCTGCTTCATTTTTTCCAATACTGCCGCAGTCTTCGCCATCTGCATCAGCGACGTCAATGCCTCCTGCATACGTGCGCCACCACTGGCAGCAAAACAAACGAGAGGGGTATTATTCTCAATTGCTACAGTGGCAGCTCGAACAAACTTTTCACCAACGACAGCCCCCATTGAACC
>JBFKTM010000615.1:0-2664 GCA_041636295.1 Oleiphilaceae bacterium | reverse complement strand
GTTTCATTGGGCAGGGTTACGATATTGGGAAATACCAATGATGCGTTTTTCCCGTAGTGCTCTTTAAGCAGCCTGGCTTGTTGATTAGTTTGGGCAATAATGCCCGTAGCGTTTTTAATGCCATAAGTAGAGATCTTTTTCTCGATCAAATAGATTAATGCTTTCCATGAGCTGGCAAAATACATGGATGGCGTAACATCGTAATCATGGGCGATGTGAAAGAAAAACTTAGCGTTATGCTTTTTTGCATAACGGGCTCCTATTGCAGTGTGAGCCTTTAAGCCTCGTTGATAGATTATATCGGGCTTAATATCGGTGAGCAGTTTAGTTAAAGGGGCGTTATCAAATATGAAGGTATGTCGGCTTAAGCGGTTGGAGCTTTCAATCTTAACTATCTTGTACCCGTCAGGTTTGAAGCTTTTGTTGATATTTCTAGCAAGATAATAGATATCATATTCGCCACTTTTAACGCACTCATCAACAATGCACTTAGCCTGGAGTTGGGCCCCACCAATGGTGGCAGAAAAGTGTCCCCCCATAACGATACACAACTTCTTTCTGTCGTTTTGGACCGACTGCTCCATGATTCTAACCCCGTCTACGCTTAACTAAACCCTGCACCTCTCGATTTGGAGATGCCTCATAAAAACCGTTATGTGTTCTTATTCGATGTCGTGTTACTTGCAGAAGATCAGACTTACTTATATATATTAGTATAGGTTTTGACGTGTCACCAAAGAGAACGGTAAAAGTTGTTCACCGGTTTCTTTGCGTTCAATTTGCTTCTCAGACAACAGGGTTAATGATCATGGAGTCCAGGCAAAATAGTAGTGATGCAGCGTTCACCGGTCCACTTTTCGTGGTTGGCATGCCTCGCTCGGGTACTAAGTTATTGAGGGGGCTGTTAAACCAGCACAGCATGATTGGCATACCTGACATCGAGTCTCAATTTCTGCCGTTCTGGTCTAGACACTGGCATGAATATGGCGACCTTTCGGTAAAAGAGAATTTCACAAAATTCTACGAACACGCGATTTCATTACCGTACTTTGTCTACATGAAAGAAACTGTCGGGATCATCGGCGAGTCTGAATGGTATGAACAGTGTCAAAGCTATGATATTCCGGGTGTGTTTGAAGCGCTTATACGACACGATGCAAATATACCCAAGTCCAGCAAAGGCATCTGGGGAGATAAGACGCCCTCTTACATCATACATATCCCTCTACTTAAATCCCTTTTTCCATCAGCCAAGATCATTCATATCGTTCGCGATGTACGTGACTATAGCCTTTCGAGTCATAAAGCGTGGGGTAAAAACATGGTACGCGCGGCTGTGCGCTGGCAAGAACGGATAACGATGTTCAGAACCAATCTTCGCCTTTATACCAATGACATATGGGAACTAAAATATGAAAACCTGTTAGAAAACCCGGAAAAAGAGTTAAGGAATATATGTGATTTTCTCGCCATTCCCTTTCAGGAAAAGATGGTTGAGTTAGACCGACCAAGCGAAAATCTAGGGGATGCCAAGGGCCAACAAAAGGTTGTTAAAGGGAATAAACGAAAATACGTAAGCAGCATGAAAACATCGCTAATCGCTCAAATTGAACGTATTTCCAAACCGGCTCTACAGGCTTATGACTATCCGGTTGATTATACTGGCCCTCGTAAAGAAGTTAGCGCGTTACGCATGACGGCCTACCAACTGTTAGACGGTATCAATCTAGTGAGATTTGAAGCCAGAGAGCGCGGCGTAATCAATGCGTTAAAATTCCGCTGGTCACTGTTTAAAACTTCGGGCAACCGCACATAGTCGCGCTATCTACACTATTTTTTATGGAGCGGGTAATGTGCTCTACCTTCGTGCGTTCGCTGCTTCTGTTATTTTTTACTTTTTTCCACACCACGTTAAGCGTTGGTGATACCAATCGAGGTTTAATCTACTCCTCAGCTATGGCGAATGCCAGCGATATTAATGGCTGGGTTATGGAAGGCGATGGCGAGGTTGTTTTTAAAGATGGCTGGTTGGAGATTTACTCAGCCGACCAACAATCACACCATGTTTTTTGGTGCCCGGAGACATTCCCAGATAGTTTTATTGCCGAGTGGGAAGTACAGAATCTAAACCCCGCTGCGGGCCTGCTTATCGTTTTTTTTGCCGCCAAGGGTGAAAATGGCCGCGATATTTTTGATCCATCACTTGCACTTAGGGATGGAACTTTCTCGCAATATACCAAGGGAGATATCGACGCCTATCACCTTTCCTATTACGCAAATACGCCAGCCAAACCAGCACGAGAGCAAGCCCATTTAAGGAGGAACAGTGGTTTCTCGCTTGTTAGTGAAGGGCCGATTGGCATTCCAGCAGATTCAATAGCAGCTCATAACGTTAGGCTTATCAAAAATGGGCCTTCCATTCAGTTTTACGTCGATGATCAATTGGTCATTAATTGGACCGATGACAACAAACTAGGCCCCTATCTGAAAGCCGGTAAAATTGGTTTCAGACAGATGAAATGGACTCATTTTCGTTATCGCAACTTCAAAGTCTACCCATTTCCTGCAGACCAACAATGAGGTAACCTGAGAAGCACTTATGCCTATCCACTCTTTGAATCACGGTGCCTGATCACAACGGGCTCCGCCTAACGTAAAACTATC
>JBFKTM010000614.1:0-2670 GCA_041636295.1 Oleiphilaceae bacterium | reverse complement strand
GGGGCAGGCACAGACCGGAACCGGCAAGACCGCCGCGTTTGCTTTACCACTGTTATCTCGAATCGACCTGACCAAGAAAGACCCCCAGTTGCTGGTATTGGCACCCACTCGTGAACTGGCTATTCAGGTTGCCGAGGCATTTCAAACTTACGCTCGATACCTTAAAGGCTTTCATGTACTGCCTATTTATGGTGGCTCTTCTTATGACAGTCAGCTAAGACAGTTAAAGCGAGGTGTGCATGTTGTAGTTGGTACGCCTGGTCGAGTTATGGATCATATGCGTCGTGGTACCTTGAAGTTGGATAAATTGTCAGCGCTGGTACTGGATGAAGCTGATGAGATGCTGCGCATGGGGTTCATTGATGATGTTGAGTGGATATTAGAGCAGACACCATCATCCAGACAGATTGCACTCTTCTCAGCCACCATGCCAGCCGCTATTAAAAAGGTGACTGAGCGGTATCTGAATCAACCCAAGCACGTCAAAATTCAGGTGAAAACAGCAACCGCCGAGACGATTCGCCAGCGTTATTGGCAAGTCAGCGGGCTGCATAAAATGGATGCGCTAACCCGTATTCTGGAAGTTGAAACCTTTGATGGCATGATCATCTTTGTTCGCACCAAAACCGCTACGGTGGAGATTGCCGAGAAGTTGGAAGCACGAGGCTATGCAGCAGCAGCCCTTAATGGTGATATCTCACAGGCATTGCGAGAGCGTACTGTTGAGAAGCTTAAAAAAGGTGCATTAGATATTCTGGTGGCAACCGATGTCGTTGCTCGTGGATTGGATGTCGAGCGTATCAGTCATGTGTTGAACTATGATATTCCTTACGACACGGAAGCCTATGTTCACCGTATTGGTCGTACGGGCCGAGCTGGACGCAGTGGTGACGCCATTCTGTTTGTTGCTCCACGCGAAAAACGCATGCTGTTCTCCATTGAGAAGGCAACTAAGCAACGAATTGAACAGATGCAGTTGCCTTCAACGGAAGATGTGAATGATCAGCGTGTTGCCAAGTTTAAGCAACGTATTACTGACACACTGGCCAATGAGGGGTTGGAGTTCTTCCAGCAGTTATTGGAACAGTATCAGATTGAGCACGATGTACCACCGATTGAGGTTGCGGCGGCACTGGCGAAACTGGTTCAGGGTGAAGAGCCGTTGCTGTTACCTCCCAAGTCTGAACGTCGCGAGCGTAGAGAACGCGACAGTGAGAGAGGGGATGAGCGTGGTGAGCGGTCTCGTAAGTCCGGTGATCGGAAAGCGAAATCGTTGAAAGATCACCCTGATATTGAGATGGAGCGTTACCGAATTGATGTAGGCTATGATCATGGAGTCAAGCCTGGGAATATTGTCGGGGCAATTGCTAATGAGGCGGATATTGAATCCAACTATATTGGCCATATTCAGATTTATGATTCCTTTAGCACCGTTGATTTACCTTCGGGAATGCCGCAAGAGACTATGAGCGCACTGCGTAAGGTGTGGGTGTGTCAGCAGCCACTCAATATTGCGCCGTTTGATGGTGAGGCGGGGCGCTCGCGCAGTGGACGTGGTGGCCCGAAAGGGGATGGTCGTCGAAAGCCGGGTGGAGATCGCAGCCGTAAGCCTAGAAAGTCAAATGATGGAGGTAAGCCAAATGCCCCCAGAGCAGCAGACAAGAAGCCTCGGGTTCGAAAGCCCAAGCAGAGCTGATAGGATCGAAGCCCCTCAGGGGTCAGAGTAGGTAACCTACTCTGACCTCATTTCCCGAAGGCGCGGGGGGAGTTTGGCACTTGATGATCAATTCTAAGGTGCTTGTTGTGCGACGTACTATCTATAACACCCCTGTTATAAAACAGGTCTTTACAGCCGTTTCGTGGTTGTGTCTTAAGCTTTCCGGCTGGCGATTGGAGGGCACCCCCCCTTCTGAGCCGAAATACGTTCTTATTGCTGTGCCGCATACCTCTAATTGGGATTTCCCGATTACCCTGGCCATGGCATTTATTTTCAGGTTTGAAATATTCTGGATGGGTAAAGACTCTCTTTTCAAGGGTGGCTGGGGACCAATCATGCGCTGGCTGGGAGGTATTCCTATCGACCGCACGTCATCAAATAATGTCGTTCAGCAAACCATTGATGCCTTTAATGCCAGTGATCGTCTGGTCGTGGCAATTCCGCCAGAAGGAACGCGCTCAAAAGTCGATAAATGGAAAACCGGTTTTTACTACATTGCGGTGGGCGCCAAGGTACCAATAGCGATGGGTTTTTTAGACTTTAAGCATAAGGTGGGCGGATTTAAGTCGACATTTTACCCAACGGGGGATGTTGAAAAAGATATTGCGGAAATGAGAAAAGTTTATGCTGGTATAGCTGGTAAATACACTGATCAGTGCCATGTAGATTGATAATCTATCAGAAACTCTCAGGGGTCAGACCCGCCGGGTCTGACCCCTACTTCACCATAATTACGCTAATGTTGGCGTTAAGTGCAGTAAAAAACCGTTTCCGGCAGAGGTTAGCTTGTATCTGACGGTTTGCTTGGCACTCTCAATTTTCTCCAGAATTCCTTTCTCTACCAAGAAATCGAGCATTTCGGTGCTTAGTTCGTCAAACTTCGCTTTGGCGGCTATTTCAGCCTGAGTAGCCTTCCCCTTCAATGAGTGCATGGCGCACATTACCATCATCTC
>JBFKTM010000613.1:0-2679 GCA_041636295.1 Oleiphilaceae bacterium | reverse complement strand
TTCCAGACATTCGCAATATAGAGACCCATCAATACAAGTAGCGTAGCAGCGAAAGAGCGAAGTGCGGCCGCAAGGTAAGGGCTTTGTGATCCTAAAATCCAGCCTATGGAGCCAATGAGGAGCCCGGCTACGGTATAGCTGGATATTCTACCCAGATTGTAGCTAAGTAAGGAAGCCCATAGTTGTTGCTGGCGGTTATGACCTGCTGGGATGGCCATAGAGAGTGCACTGGTAATGCCGCCACACATCCCGATACAGTGTGTTGCTCCTAATAGCCCAATAAGAAAGGCCGCGCCAATGTTTAAGGTTTCTTCCATAGGTGGGTGGATTGTTTCCTGGTGTAGAAATTAGCTGTCTTTAGATTGGTTGGCATTATCTTTATCAGAAGGGATCAGATCTTTGTCGTCATCGTACAGAATGCTGTGGGCAGGACCCTCGAGGTCATCGAACTGTCCACTTTTTACTGCCCAGCTAAATACATAGACGGCAACGGATACCAACACAATGGAGAGGGGGATAAGTATGTAAAGGATTTCCAAAATCGTAATCTCTATTCGAGTTTGCCAGTATTATACATTAACGTTGAGTAAATAATATCCAGATGTAACTTGTTCGTGGTCTGTTTTATTTGGATTTGGTCAGACGGATTGCATTACAAACCACGATTAATGAACTGGCTGACATCCCTATAGCTGCGGCGTAAGGGGGGATCATCCCGGCTGCGGCAAGGGGTAGGGCAATTAAATTGTAGCTGATTGCCCATGTCAGGTTCTGCCTGATTATCGTTCGCGTTTTTTTTCCGATCTCCAGTGCGAGCGGCAGCGTTTGAAGATTGTTTGAGAGTAATATGGCGTCTGCTTTCATTTTGGTTAAATTGTTGGCATTCGCCATGGCGATTGAGAGTTGTGAACCCGCCATAACGGGCACATCATTAAGTCCGTCACCGATCATTACCAGATTTCGCCCTTGCTGTTGCCTGGACTGCATAAAATTAAGTTTTGCTTCAGGAGAGGCTCCACCGACCGCATCATCAATACCTAGAAATTCCGCCGTATCAACGACCGCATTAGACTGATCACCGCTTAGTAAAGCAATATCGTAACCACTCTTCTTCAGTGTGTTGATAACTTCGGGGCTCTCATCTCTAATGGCATCTTCAATGAGAAACCAGCCAAGAATGTCGGTAGTGGACGCTAGCATCAACCAGTGTCTATGGTCTGGTGGTGTTACGGCTGTAGGGCTCTCAACGTTGACGAGCTGGCTGGCATAGGAGGCGTGCCCAATGCGATAGGTCATGCCCTTTATTTGCCCCTCAATACCTTCGCCTGTGGATGCCGCTATGTTTTCAGCGGCATAGGTAAAATGAACTGAAAACGCTCGCGCAATTGGGTGTTCTGAGTGGTGTTCTAATGCAGCAGTTAGTGTCAGTAACTGTTGTTGATCAACCGTCGAAGTCGAAATTACTTGAGTGATCACTAACTGGCCTTTAGTTAATGTCCCGGTTTTGTCAAAAACCAGCTCGTCCGCTTGTGCCAGCGATTCAAGTACGTGCCCCCTGGTAATGAGGAATCCCTTGGAGCGAAGTAGACTGGTAGCGGCGGTAAGTGCTGTCGGGGTGGCTAAAGAGAGAGCACATGGACAGGTTACGACCAGTACTGAAAGCGCAATCGGAAACGCATGTTGGGGGTCCATGAACCACCAAAAACCAAATACAGACGCGGTGATGATGAGTACTGATGCGACAAAGTAGCTGGCTACTTTGTCTGCCAAAAGCGCCGCTGCAGGTTTCTCTTGCTGAGCGCGCTCCAGTAATCGCATTATTTCGCTGATCTTGGCATTGGCACCGACGGCAGTAACCTTGATTTCTAATGGGTTCTCAACGTTGATAGTGCCGCCAGTTACTGCATCGCACTCTGTTTTTGTTACTGGCATGAACTCGCCGGTTAACGCAGATTCGTCGATACTGCTTTGTCCCTTAATGATAATGCCGTCGGCCGGTATTGGTGTGGTTGGTTTAACCAAAATGATATCACCTGCTACCAGGTCATTGGCGTTGACTACACTTTCATTACCATTGATCAGTTTTATTGCTGCGGGGGGGATAAGATTGTTGAGTGCAGATAAAGAACGGCCAGATTTTAACCTTGCCTGTGTTTCTAAAAAACGACCGAGCAGTAGAAAAAACGTAAACATCGCCACGGAGTCGAAATAGACATCTTCACCACCGAAGATGGTTATGTAAACACTTGATAAATAGGCGATACCTATGGCGAGCGAAACCGGAACATCCATTGTTAAGTGTCGGGTTTTCAGATCTCGTAGAGCGGCTTGGAAAAATGGACGGGCAGAGTAGAAGACGACGGGGGTCGTAACCAGAAAACTGACCCATCGGAAAAGTAGAAGAAAGTTGTCTGATATACCACTTACCATCCCCACATATAGTGGTACTGCAAACATCATGTTTTGCATCATGGCAAAGCCTGCTATACCCAGCCGGATAATGGCCAGCTTTTTTTCTTTAGCTAAAATCTCTTCTTCTTTGTTCGGTTTATAAGGGTGCGCCTTGTATCCGAGTTGGTAAATGTGCAGTAATAATTCACTGAGTGGTACTGAGTCGGGCTGCCAAACTAAGGTGGCTCTTTGGGTGGTGTGGTTGATCGAAAACGAAGAGACGCCTGG
>JBFKTM010000612.1:0-2679 GCA_041636295.1 Oleiphilaceae bacterium | reverse complement strand
TGTATCAAGGTACATTGCGAACCCAGTGGTTTCATGTTCCATGAAGCTTTGATTGGCGCCAATGTCCCGTCTGAAGTCTACTATCTCGTATATCGGGACAGGGCGGGCAAAACCTTTCACGGTAATTTCACCTTTGTCGCGGCACATAACGGTGTCTTTAACGAGAGAGAATGTTTCATAGGAAATCAGGATTTCGCCCGGCTCAGCCAGGTTTTCCAGTCGACTGGCGAGGTTTACCTCTTTGCCGATTATCGTGTAGTCCATCCGGTTCTCTGCGCCAAAGTTACCGACGGTACAGTAGCCGGTACTAATTCCCATTCTGATCTCTAGTGGGGTTCTAATGCCCTGGCTCTGCCATTTCTGCCGCAGAATTTTCATATGCTTACGCATATCGATGCCCATGGCGACACAGGCAAGCGTATCCTCTTTTGCACCCCGGCTGGTAGGATCTCCAAAGAAAATCATGATGCTGTCACCAACAAATTTGTCGATGGTGCCACCATACTTAAGTGCAACCTGCGACATCTCATTGAAGTAGGTATTCAAAAGCTCCGTTAAACTTTCGGGCTCCATCTCTTCAGAGAGCTCAGTAAATCCTTTGATGTCTGAAAAGAATACGGCCAGTTTTTTTCGTTGGGTTTCAAGTCTTACATCCCGCTCACCCGTAAAAATAGACTGCCACACCTGGGGAGATAGATATTTGGCCAGCTTATGGGAGAGCGTAATTGATTGTTCTCGTTGATGTTGAATCTGAGATTTTGCCTGTACCAATGCTCTAGCTTGTTGGTGGGTGTAGTACGCTGTAACACAGATATATATGCCCACACTGATGCCCGATACAATGCTGACAATAATGGGTGTGGGTGGGGCCAATTCAAGACCAAAGTAGAGCGTGGCAAGACAAAGGCCAGTAAACCAGGCCAGATTGCCATTTAGCCAGCTTTTTACCCCCCCAACAATGATGAAGCTGAAGTTCATCATTAAAATAAACAGAATTGTCGGTACCAGGCTAAAATCCAGTAAGACTAGGGTTGGTCCTAATATGACAGCGTCAAGCAGTAATAATCTATGGCGGACTATTGGATTTCGCTGTTTATTGAGAAATCTGACGGTGAAATAGAGTAGGTGTGGCCATAACATCGCCCCCGGGATAAACCAGATTAAACTGGAATCAAAATGGCCAACCAGTATCCCCGAAACAATAATCGCGGCACCGGCAAGATAGGCCAATACTCGTGCGTTATAGTCCGGCATTGGCGGAATGGCGGCAGGTCTTCTGGATTTGGCCTGCCGACCCGCTTTGTTAGTAATTGTCATCGAATTCATTATTGTGAAAAGCTTGTCCCAATGAGGTAGCGATAATTGAGCCGGGCTACCTTAAATTATTTATTAGTATTGTCATATTTATTATGGTGCCCTACCTCTAATGGCATTGATGACAATGACGTTGATAGAGGCGATCTAAACGCCTGGCATAGCGCTTATTTTTCGGGTCTTTTCGGCTGGGCGGTGTATAAAATAAGTATTGCTTCACTACCTCCCGCGTTGTTAACAGTATCTTATTGATATTTGCTACACTTCGCTAGACCAATGACGAAAATATAGGTAACAAATGGCACATCCAGTCACAGAGTTTTTACTGCAGCGAAATTCCTCTCCGCGTCTTTCTCAACCAGCGCCGAGTAGTAAGCAACTAGAAACAATTTTTAATGCGGCACTAAGGGCACCTGATCATGCAATGCTCAGGCCCTGGCGTTATCTTGTAATTCAGGGCGCTGGCTTGGAGGAATTGGGCGAGATCTATGCTACCAGCGCAATTGCCGCAGATACTCAGCTCTCACATGAGCAGCAGGACAAATTTCGCAAAATGCCACATAGGGCTCCCATGGTAATTGTTGCTATCGCCAAGCTTCAAGAGCACGCAAAAGTGCCGGAGATAGAGCAGGTAATTTCAACCGGTGTTGGTGTGGGGTATCTTTTGCTGGCGCTGCAAGCCGAGGGATTTGGCGGGATGTGGAGAACGGGCCCATTGGCCTACAGCGATCACGTTTGTCGCGGTTTGGGGTTGGCAGACAATGAAAAAATTGTTGGTTTTTTATATGTTGGAACGCCTGAAGGTAAGGCCAAGCCATTGCCACAGCATAACGTCGATGACTTTGTCTCACACTGGCCTTAGCCGCTCGCCACACAAGTTTTTCGAATTCATCGTCTATAAACCGTAGCGACACAGATACTGCCCAATATAAATAGCATAAGCCATAAAGACAAACTGCCGGGGGCAAGCTTGCCTGTTCCCGGTAAACCCTTGCCGTAATCTCTTCCTATTTCTTCCCGTTTTATCGTCACGTTTAGTTAAAAGTCATATAAAACAAATAGATATGTAGTTGGCATTGCTATTGCTTTAAAGATATCAATCAGTTCTATTGTGGACACTATTCACCGTATTCAATCTGTGGCGCGGTAATTAACAGTGGGGTAAGTATGACCATTTCATTTGACAAGGCATTAGGCATACACGAGCAGGCACTTAATGTTCGTGTGCAGCGTGCAGAAGTATTGGCTAATAATTTAGCGAACGCAGATACACCGGGATTTAAAGCCAGAGACATTGACTTTAAAACTGCCCTCAATGGTGCGATGAATAGTGGTCAAGCAGCCAACGGCCAGCTCGGTAGCACG
>JBFKTM010000611.1:0-2685 GCA_041636295.1 Oleiphilaceae bacterium | reverse complement strand
TGCGTGATAAAACGGTACTGGGTATCTATATTCAGGTAGCCACCGCGCTTGATCAGCAGGCAGTTCTCGGCGCTCTGGAGCTGGTAGAACGCTTCCATGCCAATGATCCGCTGGTATCCTACCTGATGTCTTCACTATTTATCATGCGAGAACAGCCTTTAGAGGCAATCAATGCACTGGAAAGCTATCTCAAGGTGATCGGCCCTGACGCAGAAATCGAATTTATTATCGGTGAACTGTACCTCGCCAATGGCATGTTGGACGACGCCTTACGACACGCCAACCGCTCAATCCGCATAGACTCCAGCTTCCACGACAGTTACTGGTTACTCGCCCGTATCTTTCTACAAAAGCAGGAGTGGGAGACCTCCATTGCTGCGCTGGATGTATTAAAACAGTATTTTGGTTACAACTTCACACCGGCGTTTTTCGAGGAAGATATCGAGTTTCAATCGATTCGCCAACAAACCGCCTTTCAACACTGGGTAACGACACTAAGTAATGAAGGCTGAAGCTAGTCACGATCCACGGCCAGTTTCATCCCTAACCCCATAAAGAGCAAACCGGTCACGCCGTCAAAAAAACGGCTGACCGTTGGATGCCCCATCGAACGCTTGGCTCGCACCACAACCAGTGCCAGCAAACACTGCCACAGCATCGCTATTACAAAATGCAGCGAAGCCAGAAAAAGCGACTGCAGTAATGCGGATTCAGCAGGGTTAATAAACTGTGGCAGAAACGCCATATAGAAAATAACGGTTTTCGGGTTAAGCACATTGGATAGCAGACCTTCTCGGAATGAGCGCACCGCACTGAACGGTTGACTCGCCACCCGTGCAGCAATATCAGCGGACTGCCGCCGCTGCAAAGCCCGACGAAAGCTGCCGATACCCAACCAGATAAGATAACAAGCCCCTGCCAGTTTAAGCACATTAAAGGCCCATGCGGTCTGTAACAGAATCAGCGATATGCCTATCGCCGACACCACCGCATGCACAAAGAGCCCTGAGCAGATACCAACACTGCTGACGGCACCATCTACCCAGCCTCCACGGGCGGTATTGCGCACGATCAGCAAGGTATCTAGCCCCGGTGTCAGGGTCAGCACTGTAATTGATACAATATAGGCCCACAATCCTAACTCTATTGGCATTTTTTCCCACCGTTACAATGCAATCATTGGTTTATCAAACAGGATTATCCCCTTTATTTCAGAACAAGCCTATAAGTAACAGGTCACAAGATTACTATTCTTTACTTTACATACATTCATGTATGTATATATTAAAGCCTAACTAGTTCGCGTCCAGAAATGGATTTTTTTAGCGTAGGCCGGGTTTCAAAATTTCGGTGTTTCTGGATAAGAACCAACTAGCGAAGCAATAAACAGCCCATCAACTGTCACGTGAATATGACATGGCCAGAAAAACCAAAGAAGACGCAGAAAAAACACGACAACAAATCATCGCATCCGCACTGGATATCATTTCAGAGCGAGGCTTTGCCAATACCAGCCTGGAGCAGATCGCCACAAACGCGGGGGTCACTCGCGGCGCAATATACTGGCATTTCAAAAACAAAGTCGACTTGTTCACTGCGTTATTTGAGGCGTGGATAGCGCCATCCAATGATCTTGCGGTTGATCATCTGGTCACTAAAGCGCCCTCCCTACTCCACCTTAAGCGCTATATGATCGAGTGGCTTACTCATATCGAGGCACAACCATCCACTCAGAAGTTATTCAATATTATTTTTTTTAAGGTAGAACAGGTCGGGGACATCAAAACACTCATTGAGCAAGCCAATATCAAAGCCGACCAAGACCTCAAAGCACTGCAGCTCTACCTCGGCGTACTTAAAGAAAACAAAGAGCTGCACCCAAATCTCGATATTGCACTATTCGCTACGATTATTTCCTCATTTTTAATGGGGCTCGCGCAATACTGGCTAGCCAGACCCAGTGATTACTCTCTGGTGGACGTCGCCCCGCAGCTGATTGAACAATTTCTAACCGGTTATCTGCCATAACCCACTGACGATAAATACCACACAAGGAGCACAACGATGTTATTAACAATGGAATACCAAGCCACTCACCCCATTAACAGATTCAGACTCTCAGTGCTGACGATACTCTCGCTTATTTTACTATCGGGCTGTAAAAGCAGCGCTCCAACGGAAGCAAATAGCAAAACATTCACCGTCTATAGCGGTACCGAGAAACTAGAGATCACCGAAAAGACCGAACCGGCAATGAACTTCTTCTATGCCGAGCACACGCTCAGCCCGGAAGCTTTAAAGCAAAAAACCAAAAACATCGCCGAGCAGGTCGCCACCACCGCCGTTAAACGGGCGAAGCTGGATATTGTCGGGCCGTTAATGCTGATATTTAACGACCTGCAATCAATGAGTGAGGAGCAGATAACCGCCGCCATCGGCTTTCCGGTCAAAGGGCGTGGTAACAAACAGCCCCCTTTCGCACTTACCAAAAAACCGCCATTCAAGTGCTTGAGCATGCCCGTAAACGATCCCCAGCAAGACAGCAAAGCCCACTGGGTTAACCTCCATCAGATTGCCGAAAAAAGAGGCTACCAGCTAAGTGGCGAGAACAGGACGGTTATCTTGCCGGTAGGCATCAGTTATAAAACCGAGTTACAGTTGGGTATATTGTAAGCTTGAGTCGGG
>JBFKTM010000610.1:0-2687 GCA_041636295.1 Oleiphilaceae bacterium | reverse complement strand
TGAAAATGAAAAGCACCAGGAACAGAGCAAGCAGCTGAGCCAAGCAGCCACTGCACTGCTGGGTCAGCTCAATTAAAACGCCGGCAAAACACGTGCAAAGCACGCCTTCAGATATTCGGTTTCAGGGATTGCGGGCACAATGGGGTGATCCGCCCCTTGGTGGCCTTGCTCAATAATCTGCACGAACCGGTCGGTCTGGCGTCCAGTTGCCCGAATAATGTCCGTTAGACGCTCTCGCTGCAGGTGCATAGAGCACGACGCTGAAACCAACACACCATCTTTATCCAGCAGCCGCATCGCTAACTGGTTGATCCGCTGATAGGCTTGCTCGCCGGCTTTCATATCTCGTCGTCTTGGAATAAAAGCCGGAGGATCAATAATTACCACATCAAATTTCTCACGCATTTCTCGTAACTCTTTGCAGGCTGCGAAGGCATCGCCCTTAATGCAGTTGACCTTCTCTTCCACACCATTCAACCGGGCATTCTCAGCAACAAATGACAATGCGTATTCAGATGCATCAATGCACGTTACAGACTCAGCACCAAATGCCGCAGCCTGAACGCCCCAGCCACCAATATAGCTAAATACATCCAGCACACGTTTACCCTTGACGTAGGGCTCCAAACGAGCACGATTCATACGGTGATCATAGAACCAACCGGTTTTCTGGCCCTGTAATACGGGGGCGCTAAACAGCACACCATTCTCTTCGAGCTGCACGGTTTCCACTGCGTCACCGAGTACGGTTTCAGAATAGGAGTCCAAACCTTCCACTTCTCGCATTTTGCCATCATTACGAAAGATCAACGTGGAGGGCTTGAGTACCTTTTCCAGCGCCTCAACCAACTCATTTTTCAGCAACTCCATGCCGAAGGTTGAGATCTGAGCCACACAAGCGTCGCCGAAACGGTCAACCACCAGACCGGGAAGGCCGTCACTATCACCAAATACCAAACGATAGTAGGGTTTACTGAAGGCTTGCTGGCGTAGCGAAAGGGCAATTTTCAACCGGTGCACAATCAGCGATTTATCCATAAACTGTGACGACGAGCGGCTGATTAAGCGGCCACAGATCAACGCATTCGGGTTGACAAACGCCGTACCAAGCGGTTTGCCTGAGCTGCTAATAACACAAGTCTGCTCTCCAGGCTGGAACTGTTTAAGCCCACCATTCACTGCATCAACTTCATTACTATATATCCACAGGTGCCCCTGCTTCAGCCTTTTGTCTGCACCTTTTTTGAGTTGGAGCACCGCGTTAGACATATAAACCTCCTAGAAAATCGAGGCGCGATTATAACAGTGATGTTCGCGCACGGGAAAAGATATAACAGTCCTTACGCTTTTGATTAAAAACGTAACAAAATTGACTAGAATCGATGAGCCGATAAATTACAATGATATAAAATCAAATATCGCATAACGCTAAGTCATACTCATAAGTAACAATCAGATATTTTTTCGCGCTATAGACTATTTAAAACTCCCATAGTTCGAGATCTGATTTAAACTCTAAGTACCTAGCGTCTTTTTATTTAGACAAGCTCAATAGGCGACAGAGTCGTTGTAAATTGTCATTATTGAATTGACTCAATGACGAAAACACACCTCGTCATTGTAGTTCCAGGAGTGAAAATGGGAACTGAGTTAACAGACGATCAAATCAAACATATCCTGCAAGGGATTAAAATCCCCCCGCAACCACAGATATTGGTTGACCTTCAGATTGAGCAGGCAATGCCTGACCCTGATATGAAGCAGATTGCACGACTGATCAGCCAGGATGTCGGCCTATCTGGCACCATGCTGAAATTTGTTAACTCCCCATTTTTTGGTTTGGCCAACAAAATCACTTCCATAGAGCAAGCCGTTTCGCTACTGGGCTTAAATAGCGTCATCAATATTCTTAACGGACTATCTATAAAGGGCGAGATGAGTGATGAGAAGATCGTGGCGATGACCCGTTTTTGGGATACCGCCAACGACATCGCGATGGTCTGCGCCACAATAGCCAAACAAATCGGTTTTAACAGCCCGGATGAGGCATACGCAATGGGCCTTTTCCATAATTCAGGCATTCCACTGATGATGCAGCGCTTTGACAATTACCTGGATGTGATGGAAGAAGGTTATGCTGAAACCGAGAAGCGTATTATTGATGTAGAAAACCGACTGTTTAATACCAATCATGCGGTAGTGGGGTACTATACGGCCAAATCATGGAATCTGCCGCGCTCGATCTGCGATGTTATCGCAGAGCACCACAATGCAGAAATAGTGTTTAATCAAAAAGACGGTAAAGCCCAAGAGAAGAAGACCCTACTGGCCATTCTCAAAATTGCCGAGCATATTTGTGGCAACTACAAGATACTGGGCACACAAACCACCGATTACGAGTGGGAGCGAATCAGCAAAGATATTCTGGAGTATGTCGGGCTATCGACCTACGACATTGAAGATATGAAAGAGAACTTTAAAGATATGGGGATCACGGTAGGAGGTTAGGTTCAAGGTTTAAGGTTCAAGGTTCAAGGTTCAAGGTTTAAGGTTCAGGATTCCGAGGTTCAAGGTTCAGAGGTTCATAGGTTCAAGGTTCAGAGGCTCAGAGGTTCAAGGTTCAGAGGTTCAAGGTTCAGAGGTTAAAGGTTCAGGGTTCAGAGGTTTAAGGTTCAGGTTGCAGTGCT
>JBFKTM010000609.1:0-2687 GCA_041636295.1 Oleiphilaceae bacterium | reverse complement strand
TATTGAGCAGGGGAAGGCGCTAAGAGTTTCGCTAGGAAGCGATCGCCCAGCCTGGATCGCGGCAAGTACGCACCAAGGGGAAGATGAGTTAGCACTGGCAGCCCACAAAATAATAACGAATAGCTGGCCTAATGCGCTATTGATTGTGGTGCCCCGGCATCCAGAGCGATTTAACGATGTTTATCAGCGTTGCCGTAGTGAGCGTTTTAACACGGCACGCCGTAGTAAAGGGGATGCTTTAGGTTCCGAAGTTCAGGTGTTACTGGGTGACACCATGGGGGAGATGATGCTGTTTTATGCCGCCTGCGATGTTGCTTTTGTCGGTGGCAGCCTGGTCGAAAGTGGCGGGCATAACCCACTGGAACCAGCCGCACTGAGCCTGCCTGTTATCATGGGGCCTCATGTCTTTAATTTTGAAGCTATCTGTCACCAGCTTTCAGAGGCTGGCGGGTTAAAATTTGTGGGCTCGGCCGAGTTAATGGCAGCACGAGTCAACGAGTTCTTTGAGGATGAAGGCTATCGGCGAGAGGTAGGTCAAGCGGCCTGTCGAGTGCTGGAGGCCAATCGAGGCGCGCTTGAGCGTTTAATGGCGACAATTACGACTTATCTGGGTTGAGTGACAAGTAGAAAGTTACAAGTATAAAGTAAAAAAATATTGCCTGCTTAAGTGGCAACATATCATTATTAGACTTGCCACTTGCCACTTGCCACTTGCCACTTGCCACTTGCTGACTGTTACTGCGTCGCTGCCTGCAACCACTTATTAAGATCGATCAGATCCTGTGGGCTTAAGGTGCCTGCCGCCTGTTTGATGGAAAGACTGTCGATGACATAGTCGAATCGGGCATTGGCATAGTCTCTCAACGCGACAAAGTAGTTTCTTTCGGCATCGAGTACTTCAACGATATTGCGTGTTCCTACACTATAACCAGCACGGGTCGCTTCCAGCGCACTTTCGCGCGAGACGATGTTCTGCTTCTGGGAGGCAACCGTATCAATATCGGTTTTAATCGCCGTATAAAGACTGCGAGTGTCCAGTTTCACATTGCGCCGTGTCGTTTCAAGAATTTGACGGGATTGCTCCACTAGAAAACGTGAACGCCGGATGCTGGCTGATGTACCGCCACCCTGGTAGAGCGGCAACTGGAATACCAGGGCAACGCTGGCGTCATCTCGGGTATTGTCATACGGGGTGGGGCCATTGCTGTCATTGGCCGTATAATTGGCCGAAAGGTCCAGAGTTGGGTAGTGACCTGACTTTTCGGTCTTCAGTTGCTCCTCAACGGTTTTCAGTGCCAACTCAGAGGATTTGATGGACCAGTTTTGCTGATACGCCGTATTAACCCACTCATCGGCATTGCTGGGTACCGGTTGAGAAATTGGGAAGTTTTCGCTGAGTTCATTAATGCTGTCGTAGACAACGCCCGTTAATCGAGCCAGGTTCTCGCGAGCAACCTGTAAATCCCCTTCGCTTTGAATTCGAGCCGTTTTAGTGGAGTCATAAGAGGCTCGGGATTCGTGAACCTCGGTGATGGCGATCAAACCCACGTCAAAACGCTCTTTTGCCTGTTCCCACTGCCGCTTAAATGCGGCCTCAGCTGACTTTGCCGTGGCAAGATTCTCTTCGGCGCGAAGCACGTTGAAATAGGCCGTGGCTGTCGTCAGAATTAGGTCTTGCTGTGCTTTCGAGAAGTCTGCTTCGGCGCGCTGGCTGTTATATTTGCTGGACTGATAGTTAAACCAGGCGTCGGCTCTGAATATCGGTTGGGTTAACGAGATGCCATACTCTGTCGAGTTGAAGCTATCATCGGTATTGGTCGCCTTGTCATAGGACTGATCGGTGTGGGCGGTGCTGGCATTGGCAGTAACATTAGGCAGTAGTGTTGCTCTGGCCTGGTAGGTGCCTTCCTGTTCCGCCTGATAGGCCGCTTTGGATGCAGCAATATTGGAGTCATATTGTACTGCTTGCTCGTAAACGGTAACCAGGTCGATGGCCAATGAGGAAGTGGAAGCCAGCATAGTACTGATTGCTGCGGCAAGTAGATGCTTATTCTGTTTCATTGTATATCCTGTGTTTTCTCGTCCATTGTTGCGAAACGGCGTGTATTTGAACTACAGAAACCGGGCTAATCACTTTAAAATCTTAACAATAGTGATGATGCAAGCTGCATTATGGACAATATTAAGTTATATCTCTACACTTTAGCTGTCTTGTCGGGGTGCCCTTAACCGTATAGGTATGGCTGAGACTGAACGTTCAGAACCCGTTGACCTGATCCGGTTAGTACCGGCGTAGGGATACGAGATCAAATCTTATTTGATATCTCTCTCCCCATATTTCTCTTCAAAACTAACGTCCTATCTTGGGGTACATCATATGAATGCAAGGCCAGAAGATTTTCTGAGTGAGTCCGCTAAAGTTGATCAGGCGTCAGTTGCGCCGTTACCAAACTCAAAGAAAATTTACGTTGAGGGAAGCCGGCCCGATATTAAGGTACCCATGCGGGAGATTAGTCTGGCCGATACGCCGACTGACTTTGGTGGAGAGCCAAATCCTCCGGTCACCGTATATGACACCTCTGGACCTTATACAGACCCGGCGGCAACGATCGATATTCGGCGAGGGCTACAGCCCATACGTACCGCCTGGATAGCGGAGCGGGGAGATACCGAACAATTAGGCCAGT
>JBFKTM010000608.1:0-2688 GCA_041636295.1 Oleiphilaceae bacterium | reverse complement strand
GGGAGCTGCTCCTCCCATCTACGTCATCCTGCGGCTTGACCGCAGGATCTAGCTTCTGAAGGCCATTAAATCACAAATGGTGAGAGGGGCGAAGGAAAGGCTAAATTATTACTAAATTAGATTAATAAACAAATTTAAGAGATTGAAATGGCTAAGAATATTTTGTTGTTGCCTGGTGACGGAATTGGACCTGAAATCGTTTCAGAGGCAGAAAAAGTGCTTAATCTGCTGAATGATTCACTGGGATTGGGGTTCTCCATTGACAGTGCGCTGGTTGGTGGTGCTGCAATAGATGAGTTTGGTGTTCCATTACCAGACGCTACCCTTGAAAAAGCGCGAGCAGCGGATGCCATACTGCTGGGGGCCGTGGGTGGCCCAAAGTGGGATGAGCTAGATATGGCGATTCGGCCAGAGAAAGGGTTGCTAGGTCTTCGGTCTAACTTAAAGCTTTTTGGTAATCTGCGTCCCGCAATTTTATATCCGCAATTGGCAGAAGCATCAACACTCAAGCAGGAAGTGGTTGCAGGGCTTGATATCCTTATCGTTCGAGAGCTGACTGGCGGTATCTATTTTGGTCAGCCAAGAGGTATTCGTATACTGGAGAATGGCGAGCGAGAAGGTTACAACACCTATGTCTATAACGAGAGTGAAATTCGGCGTATCGGTCGGGTTGCTTTTGAAGCAGCACAAAAGCGTAATGGTAAGTTATGCTCAGTTGATAAGGCAAATGTGCTTGAAGTGACTGTGTTGTGGCGTGAAATAATGGATGAACTATCTAAAGATTATCCAGATGTTGAGCTTAGCCACATGTATGTAGATAACGCGGCCATGCAGTTGGTTCGTGCGCCAAAACAGTTTGATGTTGTTGTGACCGGTAATATGTTTGGCGACATTTTGTCAGATGCGGCTGCCATGTTAACCGGTTCTATCGGCATGTTGCCGTCGGCATCTCTGGATGAGTCAGGAAAAGGCATGTATGAGCCGTGTCATGGCTCAGCGCCGGATATTGCAGGCCAGGGTATTGCAAACCCGTTGGCAACTATTCTCTCTGTAGCGATGATGTTGCGTTACAGTCTTGGAGAAAATGGTGCTGCAGACCTTATTGAAAAAGCAGTGAGTAATGTTCTTGATCAGGGCTTCAGAACAGCTGATATTTTCTCTGAAGGAGCTAAGAAAGTGAGCACGGCAGAGATGGGAGCGGCTGTTGTTAAGTCGCTTCAGGCGCTGGTTTAATTTTTTTGAGTTTTACGCGCCACATCATTGATGAATGTCGTCAATGTTGGTAGCGTAAAACTTTTAGTCAAGTTCGAACGTTTCGTTATTGAGAGTTGTCATGAAAAAAGTAGGTCTAGTTGGTTGGCGAGGCATGGTCGGCTCTGTGCTGATGCAGAGAATGCGAGAAGAGTCTGATTTTGATCAAATCGACCCGGTATTTTTTACCACTTCTCAGACAGGTCAGGCAGCGCCTGATATCGGTAAGACGGTTCCGGTTCTTCAGGACGCAAATGATATTAACGCACTGAAGGCGATGGATGTCATTATTACTTGTCAGGGCGGAGACTATACCAAGGCGGTTTATCCAGCACTACGCAGCAGTGGTTGGAATGGTTACTGGATTGATGCGGCATCCTCTTTGCGCATGGATCAAGATTCCGTAATCGTGTTAGATCCGGTAAATCGCAAGGTAATTGATGATGCGCTTGAGAGCGGTATTAAGACCTATGTGGGAGGAAACTGCACGGTTAGCTTGATGCTGATGGCTCTTGGCGGACTGTTCGAGAAAGATTTGGTTGAATGGGTGTCACCTATGACCTATCAAGCAGCGTCTGGTGGTGGTGCCCGCCATATGCGTGAACTGATCTCGCAGATGGGGGCAATTCATGCTTCAGTGGCCGAATTGCTGGATGATCCCGCATCGGCCATATTGCAGATAGATAAAACCGTTGCAGAGACTATTCGCTCAGAATCATTGCCTACCGAAAATTTTGGTGTGGCGCTGGGAGGGAGTCTGATTCCATGGATCGATACTCAATTAGATAGTGGGCAGAGTCGAGAGGAGTGGAAGGCTGAAGCTGAGACAAACAAGATTTTGGGGCTGTCTGAAGCGCCAATTCCTGTCGATGGACTCTGTGTGCGTGTGGGCGCAATGCGTTGTCACAGTCAGGCTTTGACAATTAAACTGAAAAAGGATATCCCGGTTTCGGAAGTGGAGTCGATTCTTGCCTCAGCAAATGATTGGGTTAAAGTGATCCCCAATGATAGGGAGTTGTCGATTCACGAGCTAACGCCTGCGAAGGTTACCGGTACTTTAAGTGTGCCTGTTGGACGAATTCGTAAGTTGAATATGGGGCCTGAGTATATTTCGGCGTTTACCGTTGGTGATCAGCTTCTATGGGGGGCTGCTGAGCCACTGAGAAGAATGCTGAATATACTTCTTGAAAAAGCATAAAAGTACAAACTTAGAACTGTTAAGGAGTGAGGGTTGACTTTCACTCCTTAACTATTAACGATCCGATCTAACGTAATGGACGGTGTTCCAAAAACGGTATGTTGACCCGGTGCTTAAATTAGCTCGGTGCTCGCTTCGCTGTAAATCCATTGATTTAACCCTAAGTCCGGTGGATTATTTTCTGTAAAAAAACTTCTCTGTTAACAATTAGAAACACAAAGAATTATTGATAATTCAGT
>JBFKTM010000607.1:0-2706 GCA_041636295.1 Oleiphilaceae bacterium | reverse complement strand
GCCTTTGGCCAGCCCATCATCCAGCACCAGGGGCTGCAGTTCCAGCTGGCCGACCTGTTGACCGAGCTGGAGGCCAGCCGGCTGCTCACCTTCCGGACGGCGGCGCTCCTGGACCAGGGGGAGTCGGCGACGCTCATGGCGGCCCACGCCAAGAAATATGCCAGCCGGCTCGCCTTCCGAGGGCTGGCCGAGGTGATGCAGGCGATGGGGGCCAATGGGCGATGTGGCCCAGCGATTAAAACCAGGATTTAGCAGGTATAGTTCTTCTACGGAAATATTGGCTAATCTGGCCGCTTGGGCCAAGTCGATTTGTGAACCCACCTTTACGATATCAAAATAGGGCTCGTTGGGTATGGGTTGCAAAGTGACGCCATATTTGTCGGGTTCATTAATAAGCTTGGCGATCGCAATTAATTTTGGAACGTAGGCCCTGGTTTCACGAGGTAGTTTTAATGACCAGAAATCTGTTTTTCTACCCCGTTTTTTATTGTAGCGAATAGCCTTTGAAACCGTACCCGCTCCAGAGTTGTATGACGCGAGTGCAAGCAGCCAGTCACCATCGAAACGGTCGGCAAGAGCTTGTAGGTATTTAAGTGCCGCATCGGTTGAAGCTACGATATCTCTGCGGCCGTCATACCACCAGTCCTGGTTAAGGCCAAATGCCTTTCCCGTACCGGGAATAAACTGCCATATACCGGATGCTCGACCGTGAGAATAGGCAAATGGGTCAAATGCGCTCTCTACGATGGGAAGTAATGCAAGCTCCAATGGCATATTTCGCTTTTCAGCTTCACTGACTATATGGTGAAGGTAGCGAGATGCTCTAGAGGTCGTCCGATCAAGATAGGACTGGTGCTTTTTATACCAGTTCAACTGTATTTCAATGCGTGAGTTATCCAGACTGTGATCTAAGGAAAAACCTTTTCGCATTCGCACCCAGAGATTGCTGTTATTAATCACCGGCGTTACTGTGTGGGGTGTTTCTTGGGGAATGGTGAAGTCGGTGGTAATGGAAGAACAATCAATATCGTTACAGGGCGTATTTACTAGTTCTGCATTGATAAAATCTACAGGATCTTCAATGTCAATCAAGGACTCTGGCTCAATTCCCTGTTCAGATGCAATAACAATCTCTTCAGATTGAAACAGTGATAACAGTGATGCAAATGCCTGATCGTAGCTTGCTGATATTCCTTCTACCGTGGTTTGGTTCGGTATTTCATGGGCAGGTTTTTCAGGCTCTTCAATAGGGAGAGTGACTGAACATGCACTCAGGAAAGCACTGGTAACGAGTAGTAGAATAAATCGAATCATCAAGACGCAGTAGATTAGGAAGAAAAAAATCGTGACTTTAATTTTGGTTGTGACGCTATAAATTCAACTTTATCGTCAGTTTATAGTCAGTTACGTATTAAAACACGGTGTAGACGAGAGGGCAGCTTTGATTGGATACCCTCGACGGTAGAGAAATTCTATTGATCGCCTGCTAAAGGGTCAAGGGTCTATAAGGGGTAATTAACTATTTTTAATATAGTGTTACCGAAGACAAAACCCAGATTAACTCCTTTAGAAATGATCTTTCCACGATCTTAGTTCGGCAAAAACAGCCAACTCACTATCAAGGTGCTTTCCACACTGTCTGGAAACAGATTCAGCGATATCTGCTCTGTGACAGTTAAGGAACAGGTTAATTTCTTTCTCTTTGGCGACAGTGGAAGGTAGTGTAGCAACTCCATCGCGTAATTTACTCTCGCAGTCTGTTATATGTCGAATCACTTTGTCATCTGTGGGTAAGACTGCGTGTGCAAAATTTAAGTTTGATAGGGTGTATTCATGAGCACAGTAAATTTCTGTTTCCGGTGGTAGCGTTCGTAGTCCAGTTAATGAGTCGAACATCTGTTTTGGCGTGCCCTCGAATAGTCGCCCGCACCCACCTGAAAAAAGCGTGTCACCACAAAATAACCACGGTGTGTTATGGTGACTGTCTGATGCTGATAGATAAGCTATATGATCCAATGTATGGCCGGGAACCGCTTTCACTGTAAATTGAGTTTCGAACAAGGTGAATATGTCGTCATTTATTAAAGGCTGGGTGATATGTTTGATTTGGCTATTGGCAGGTCCAAAAACATCGACGTCATACGTTGAAAGTAATGTGGATATACCTCCTACATGATCAAAGTGATGGTGAGTGACTAAAATGGCTCTCAATCGTAGATTGTTGTCGGTAAGAAATTTAAGAACTGGCTTGGCGTCGCCAGGATCTACCACTACACATTCCTGAGTTTCGTGGTTCTGAATACACCAAATATAGTTGTCTTGAAAGGCTTTGATAGGCGACACTGTGAGCATTGGCGAATCCTTAAAATGGCTGAAGCAAGTAAAAAATCTAGTGGTTGCTTATTTCTCTGATGAATCTTATCTTAATCAGTAGAGAGTGAATTTAAAACACTCAATGTTACTAAAACCGGTTTAGAGTAACATTGATTCGGACGGATTTAGATTACCAGGCGGCATAAAAGGAATGGCAGAGAGGCTCCTTAGTACCGGGAGTTTCCATAATGAACTAGGCATAGTCTTTATAGGATGGTAAAAATGCGTTTAATGCTTGATAAAACTAATAAGGACTATCTCCAACTTCAGCATGCGTTTGAGCAATGGTTTCAGACCCCCTTGGGAAGGGTGTTGCTTGCTAATCAGCGTGCG
>JBFKTM010000606.1:0-2714 GCA_041636295.1 Oleiphilaceae bacterium | reverse complement strand
GGTGAATAGCCGTCAACCCGCCGTCACTGGTTTCTTCAAACATTGGGAAATCAACCACCCAACAAGGTGCCCACTCATGAGTGAGCAACTCAAGGTCATGACCTAACTTGACTCGAAGGGCGCCCATCGCTTCGTTAACGGTATTGGTTTTATCAGCGCCAAAGAACACAATATCGCCATTCTCGGCACCAATACGAGTCATAATCGCTAAACTGGCCTCTTCACCCAGGAACTTAACGATAGGCGACTGCAAGCCTTCAACGCCCTGCTCCAGATTATTGACTTTAATCCAGGCCAACCCTTTGGCGCCATATATACCTACATACTTGGTATAATCATCAATTTGCTTTCTGGTAAGTTTTTCTGCGCCACCCGGTACTTTTAACGCAACAACGCGACCTTTAGGATCTTTTGCCGCGCCGGCAAACACTTTAAACTCAGTTTCCGCAGCAATATCGTCAACATCGATAAATTCTAATGGAATACGTAAGTCCGGCTTGTCGCTACCATACTTACCCATGGCCTCCGCATAAGGAATACGCGGAAAAGCAGAGAATTCAATATCCAATAAATCGTGGAACATTTCTCTGACCATTTGCTCCATGATAGTCATTAACGTGTTTTCGTCGGTAAATGAACACTCAATATCGACTTGGGTAAATTCTGGCTGACGGTCAGCACGCAAATCTTCATCACGGAAACATTTCGCAATCTGGTAATAACGGTCAACGCCCGACACCATCAACAACTGCTTAAACAATTGTGGAGACTGAGGCAAAGCAAAGAAGCTCCCCTGATGAGTTCGACTTGGCACCAGATAGTCTCTCGCGCCTTCAGGCGTAGCTCGAGTCAAAATAGGAGTCTCTACGTCCATAAACCCCTGACCATCAAGGAAATTTCGGATATAGCTGGTTACCTTGGAGCGAAAACGCAGTTTATTCAGCATTTCCGGACGGCGAAGATCCATAAAGCGATACTTCAAGCGAACTTCTTCGCCCACATCGTTGTAGTCGTCCAATGGGAAAGGTGGGGTTGCTGCGGCATTCAGAATTTCTATCTCAGTACCCAACACTTCCACCATGCCTGTTGGCATATCCTTATTTTCAGTGCCTTCCGGGCGGCGTCTGACACGCCCTTTAATCTGCAACACATACTCACTACGAGCACGGTCGGCTTTAGCAAAGGCTTCTGGCGTATCAGGGTCGATAACGATCTGCGCAACACCTTCACGATCTCTCATATCAAGAAATATAACACCCCCATGATCACGTCTTCTGTGTACCCATCCGCATAGGGTGACTTCCTGATCGATATTCGTTTCGTTTATTCCACCGCAATAATGGCTGCGCATTGTTTAATCCTATCTTCTCGTATTTTGTATCAGTTAATAATTCAATAAGCTATCAGGCACTTGCCGGTGATTTCTCACCAGTACCCGACTTTTCCGCACCGGCCAGGTTTTTCTTCTTACCGGTTTTAAAATCTGTTTCATACCAGCCACCACCTTTCAAGCGAAAGCCTGCAGCAGAGACTAATTTGGTAAACTCAGGTTCAGCACACTGAGGGCAATCTGTTAACGGGCTGTCGCTCATTTTTTGCAATACATCTTGCTGGTATCCACAAGACTTACATACATATTCGTATATGGGCATAATTTTAACCTCCCAATCCAACTCAACCACAACCATCGAAAAAGCGCGATATTATATACAGAATTTCTGAAAAAATCAGTGTGATATTCGCCTCGTTTCCCTATAATTTGTAACGGACATATCAATCATTCCAAGCTTCCCTGCGCGCGCTGGCAGTCTACAGCGATAAAAAGGGCAATTTTCCATGCACTTGCTAGACTTAACTTAACCTCAAGAAAAAATCCTTCAGGCCGACAACCTATTCAAGCTTTATCGACAGAGAATCACTATGGCACTTCCTCATCCGGAGAATCTGGACCCAGGTATACTTGACGACTTCATTGTCGAATTTGAAGAAGCGTATATTTTTTGCGAAAACAAACTCGTAGAGCTTGAAAAAGACCCTGATAACGAAGACCTGATTAATCAGCTTTTCAGGTCCATTCATACCGTGAAAGGTAATCTGACGTTTATTGCGTTTAACGCGGCAATCCCCCTGCTACAGGCCGTCGAGGATGTGTTGTCAGGTATTCGTAGCAAAGACTTCGCATTCAGCAGCAGTATCAGCGACTTGGTCTTGCTGAGCCTGGACCGAAACAAGGCACTGATAGACGAAATTGCTACCGGTAAAGACTCTGGCATTACGGTCGACCTGTTAAATCATATCAGTAAGCTAATCAGCAGAGTTGCTTCTGCATCTGATAACGAGCGTGACGCATTTATACAAGCAGCCATTGTTGAGCTCGACCCAGCAACGATGGTACACAGGCTGGCCAAACCTGAAGAAGCATCACAAGAACCCCCTGAATCTGATTTTACTGATTCTCGTATTATCAAGGCTCTAACTAACTACCAAGTCGATATTGATGAAGATCTATTGTTTTTCATCAAGCTTATGCACCCGCTTGAACACCGATCCAGCTACTGGGCAGGAAGAAGCCTTCGGCTTCTTATGCTCTCCCTGGGTATGAATAAAGCGGCAGGCGATCCGGTCGACCCAACGCAACTTGCTGCAGCGGTACTCATGCATGATATCAGCATGGCCTTTTTACCCACTGACATTCTTCATAAAAAAAGCCCTCT
>JBFKTM010000605.1:0-2715 GCA_041636295.1 Oleiphilaceae bacterium | reverse complement strand
CGCCAGCGGCTTTTCTCTTTAATCACTCTCCGGTATTGATGGGTGAGAGCATTCATCACTCAGGCACCATTGGTGATCAGATTGAAGGGCGGCTGACCTATGCCAATAATGGTTTCACAGCGGGGCTTACGGTTGATTTTGATACCTATATTAAAGAGGAGTCTTCCTGGTGGTATGGAGACTACTCCTATCAGTATGTGACCGGGTCTGACCAAGATAATATGAGTGCGATTGTGTTTAATGCGCTGAACTAACAATTCACGCAGACAGTAGAGTAAGCAAAAGGCCCCTGTCAGCAGGGGTTTTTTGCGTTAGAGTGCAATAGATGAAAAGAACCTATTTGGTCGTTACGTCGATAATAGCGTTGATGGTGCTACTGGTATTATTGATAGTCGTACCGTCGGGACCTGAGTCCGGTACCCAACCCAATGTCCCCCCCAAAGCGGGTAGCGAAACGGTATTGACCACCCCGGAATCGGCACCATCACAGGTCGCTGCAACGAGTTATCCGCTGGCCGGTCAGCCGAAAGCTCTCTCCCAGGAGTCCAAGCCAAGTGCCGAGGCACGGTTCACAAACGCGATGCGTGCCAATATCGGACAAGTGGCTGCGGCCTATGAACGTACGAGCCAATTCCCCAGTTATTCAACTCCGCTCTCCAACGCCAATTGGGATCTGTTGCACCCCCAGGCATTTGTAAAAAACCAGCAGCCCATAGCCGGTGATAGCGAGGTAACGGCGGTGCTGAACATGCCCAAATTTGTGTTCTTCCATGAAGAACCCATTGAGGTGAGTGTGACCGTACAGTCCGCTGGCAGGCTGCCTGATTTGTTAGGCGTCAAAATCAGAATTATGGATGGATCGAGAGTGCTGGCTGAACTACCGCAGCGGGTCGAAAATGATTCTGTTAATTCGAAGCGCTATATTGCTTCCTACCAGCCGGACAGTAACGAGCGAAGCGAATGGAATATGGCGTTGCAAATGGTGGCCACGGTTGAATTGAGATCTGGTGGCGAAACGACACTGGTTTCACCGTTTAAATACTCAACTAAACATGTCGTGTTAACGGGTGTAGAGCGTAGCCTGGTGCGTGGTGCCGATCTTGTTATCCCGCTGAAGGTGAAGGTCTACACGGATGGCCGCTATCAGTTTCGGGCTAATCTTTACACTGAGTCGGGCCAGCCCATTAGCCATCTCAGCATCAAGGAAAACCTCAGCGGCTTAAATGATGATATTGCGTTCAAGGTGCATAGCACTCTGCTAAGAGAGAGTAACGCAGCAGGGCCATATATTCTCAGGGAATTTAATATCACTAAAGTTCCCACAATTCCGGGGCAGAAGACTGAATACGGTATATCTGACCAAGACCAGTACCCAGTCAATGGCTTTCCGCTAGATCAATACAGTAATGAACCCTATGTCGATCCGATGAATCAGGCACGCCTGAATTTTCTCAAGCAGATGGCCAAATGAGCAGTAGACGACAATTGCAGTGGTTGCTGAAAATCATGTGACAACTGTCGTTTGAGTGGTTGATGGCAAAATTTTCTCAATCAAATATCAACTGAATCTGCCCAGAAACATCAACATTAATGGTGCTATCGCCACTTTCAACCGCCGGTGGTGGGGCGTCTGCGGCCATCACCATTTCTGATCGCATCATATAGGGACGGAAAGGGGGGGCCTGGCTGCCGGAATTTATATCAATGGCTACAATCTGATATTGATCGGCACCCATGGTTTTCTGAATCAACTCCGCTCGTGCTTTAAACTGATTGAGTGCTTCAACGGATAGTTGACTGATGGTCTGTTGCCTAACCTGCTTGCTTACATCAAAGCTCATGGAGGAAACTTTCAGCTCTTTCTGCAGTTTTCCGACCAACGCTGATAACTGATCAACATCGGTGCTCCTTAGTTCAATCTGTTGAGAGGCCCGCCACCCTGAAATTTGCTGATTTTGGTAGATGGGGTGGGTTTGATAATTACCCGTTTCGTAATGAATCCCCTTGGTTGCTTTTAGTGTCCTCAGTGCCTCGTCCATCTGTTTGTTGACCTCTTTGGTGGCCTCGGAGGATTGTTGCGCCTGGTGGGAGGCCAACAGTGTTACCTTCATGGTATCGTTGGCCACGTTATCTTCAGCACTGGTAGATAGGTGATAAAGGTTGTAGTTGAGTTCTTCGGCATAGGCTGGAACGCTTATGGTTAGCATTATGGTCAGTGCTGTCGTTAGCATCTGTTTCATAGCAACTCCTTTTGAGTGGGTCGATAGTTGTTGATCATTTTTAAAGCCTAGCAGTTCTTCTCCTGGACGAGTAGTAGGTAATATCGCGCATCGAACTAGAGGCTGTAATGGGTTAAGCTGCCGGGCCAAACGGAGGGATCTAATGGAAAGTGTGATTCACGAATTTATTTTACTGTGGGCAGTTATCGACCCAATTGGTACGGTGCCGATTTTTCTAGCTGTTACGGCGTCCATGAATGCAGCACAGTCTCGTAAGGTCGCATTAAAAGCCGTGTTTATGGCCGCAATGGTGCTACTGTTCTTTGTGGTGGCTGGCCAGTTGCTGTTAGAGACCATGGGGATACCCTTGCCGGCCTTTGAAATAGCGGGCGGTATTGTGCTGTTTATCTTTGCACTAACGATGATTTTTGGCGAGAGCAAGCCCGAAGAGGAGATGCACCTTATCGAAAAAGGGGCCTCATCAGCGGTCTTTCCT
>JBFKTM010000604.1:0-2727 GCA_041636295.1 Oleiphilaceae bacterium | reverse complement strand
TAGGGCAAGGGAAGAAATGAAAAACTGCATTGAGTCTTCTCGTGTCTTATATGAAATGGAGGTATCAAATGACTACCTGCATTCAGTACCATTTAAGGTTTAACAGCGCTAGTGGAACTGTAGCAGTTCATATTCTAGCTTACTGAACCAGCAATCATCGTTAGATCATCGCCTTCCCCTTTAAGCGTCTGAAACTATCGCATCAATGCCACTCACTTGAGTCGTAGCCTTGCATGAAGCGAAGCGTAATCAAGGTTTGTAATCACTGAACTAAGAGCTCTTTCAGATATTAGCGGATTGTTCAGACTCAGTGGTTACAAACCTTGATTCTGGTCGTACCTTCCGCCATCAAGGCTACCATCGTTTGCAAATAAAACTAACAAAGTTAATGGCATTGGTTATCGCGTTACAGTCTCCCACGGCTTCTTTTAAACATTTCAGCCCCCCTCTCAGCGGCAGTTAATCTTCCCTTTACGGTTAGCAAAAAAGCAAAAACAATCTATATTATCAATACCCCAACCCAGGAGATGACCATGAACCTAAACGTTACCAAGTACGAGCAAGTATGGATCGAAGGGTTGAACCGGAGAGATGTTTCGGCTGCCGATGAGGCCTTTGCAGCGAATTGCATTATCCATATGGCAGGAACTCCAAACCCCAATCTTTCGGTTGAAGCCTTCAAGGAGTTAGTCGCTGGTCTATTGGCTGCATTTCCGGATTTAAGGCTAACGGTAGAAGATCAGATTGTTTCGGGAGACAAAGTCGCTACCCGATGGGTGGCAGAAGGAACACATAGTGGACCGCTCGGTGATTCACAGCCAACAGGAAGGCAGGCACGATTCGAAGGGCTGATTTTGGATCATGTTGTCGGAGAAAAGGTCGTCGAACGCTGGGAGCAATGGGATCAAATGGGGATGCTGCAACAGCTTGGTATTCTCTAATCTGATGCCGTCTTCCGGAAAAAGTCATCGGCACGCCCAATAGGCCACACACCATTTTTTAATGCCTGCCGTAAAAAAATGGCTATTAAAGGAAAAGAGCAGACTAAAAAATATAACGAAAAAAGGCCCTTAAAGGGCCTTTTTTATGGCGATAACTTTTACACAGAAATAACCTTAAACATCCAAATTCGTTACTTCCAGTGCGTTGGTCTGAATAAAGTCGCGGCGTGGTTCAACCTCATCCCCCATCAAAGTCGTGAATATCTGATCAGCGCCAATCGCGTCTTCGATATTCACCTTCATCATTCGACGAGATTCAGGGTCCATGGTGGTTTCCCATAACTGTTCCGGGTTCATTTCACCCAGTCCTTTATAACGCTGAATATAGAGGCCACGTTGCGCTTCTTTCATCAGCCACTCCAGCGCTGTAGCAAACTGAGAAATAGGCTGCTGACGCTCGCCACGCTGGATATAGGCTCCCTCTTCAATCAATCCGGCTAAGCTACCGGCCAGCTTGGAGATAGACTTGTAAGATGCCGATTCAAAAAATTCGTAATTGAATACATACTCGGTCGAAATACCATGTACATAAACATCAACCTTCGGCAAAAACAGACTACGCTCTAAATCTTCGGTCACGCCAAATTCGTATCTCATACCGGTTTTAATATCGACGCCAAGTTGCTCACCCATCGCCTCACACCATGCACTTACTGCCGCTTTATCGTTAAGTGATTCGAATGGCAGAGGTTTAACCGCCAGCATTTTTTCAAGCACCAGGGCAGGGTAGGAGCGGGACAGACGATCGATTATTGTCATCACACTACGGTAGTCATTAACCAACGACTCCAGGGCCGTACCGGTCACCGCAGGTGCCTCAGGATTAACGAAGAGACTCGTATTCTCAAGTGCTGACTGAGTTAGGAATGCCTCAAGTGCTCTTTCATCCTTCAGATACTGCTCTTGCTTACCTTTCTTCACTTTATACAGGGGTGGCATAGCAATATAGACGTAGCCGCGTTCGATGATCTCGCGCATTTGTCTGAAGAAGAAGGTCAGCAGCAGCGTTCGAATGTGAGAACCATCCACGTCCGCATCGGTCATGATGATAATGCTGTGATATCTCAACTTCTCGATATTAAATTCTTCACGACCGATACCACAACCCAGAGCGGTAATCAGAGTTCCCACTTCTGCCGATGAGAGCATCTTGTCGAAACGGGCTTTTTCAACGTTCAGTATTTTACCTTTCAGTGGCAGGATAGCCTGGGTCTTTCGGTCTCGGCCTTGCTTGGCGGAACCGCCTGCCGAGTCACCCTCCACTATATAGAGTTCTGAAAGCGCGGGATCTTTCTCCTGACAGTCGGCCAATTTACCCGGCAAGCCTGCGATGTCCAGGGCGCCTTTTCGGCGAGTCATCTCACGGGCACGACGCGCCGCCTCGCGCGCCCTTGCCGCCTCAATCATCTTATTAACAACCAGCTTCGCTTCTTGCGGATTTTCCTGAAGATGATCACCGAACAAGGAGTTCATCTCTTGTTCAACGGCACTCTTAACCTCGGAGGAGACCAGCTTATCTTTGGTCTGGGATGAGAATTTAGGATCAGGAACTTTCACCGAAATGATAGCGGTTAGACCTTCTCGGGCGTCATCTCCAGAGGTGTTAACCTTCTCTTTCTTGCCTAAACCTTCCCGCTCAATATAGGTGTTTAACGAACGTGTTAGAGAGGCTCTAAACCCAGCCAGGTGAGTACCACCATCCCGCTGTGGAATATTATTGGTGAAG
>JBFKTM010000603.1:0-2728 GCA_041636295.1 Oleiphilaceae bacterium | reverse complement strand
TCCACGAAAGCACCATTGAGCGTGACCTTGCGTGCACTTGGTGTCATATTGCGGTTCCCCACGGTTGGAAAAACAAAGCGCTACTGGTTAATTTGAATGATATCGGCCCTGAGGCCAAATGCCGCAGTATTGATAATACAACCTATGGCATTTCCCCCTCATGTACTGTTGGACAACCCATTGCGGCCGGCAGTCGGATTACCCGAGGCGTGGGTGGCAATAATGGTTACGACAACCCCCCCTACTATGTGAATTCACGTTTACGAATAAAAGGATTTGCAAAGAGTGGCCGATGGGGAGAAGGTCATTGCGTTAGCAAAGACGAGATGATTAATCTATGTGACCGAAGAGCAGCAGGATACTAACGTGAATAGACTAAATTAAATCGGCAATGATTTTACACACACTATCATCACTTAAAACCACACTGCTCGCTTTAGCAGTGCTCGGTGTCGGCATTGCCATTATTCTGGGAGACATTGCTTCTTCGACTACAGCGCTGGCACCGGCACTGTCTCTACTCTTTATCAATCTTTTGGTTGCCATATTCGTCAGCGAAAAGATAAAACGAGATTTTTGGCTACTGGTGTTCCATTTATCGCTACTTATACTCATCATTCTGGTATCTGCCAGCCGGCTAATCTATATGAAAGGATGGGTTGAACTGACAGAGGGACAGTATTTCGACGGAGTCAGCGGCATTCTCCATCAAGGGCCGCTTTATAAAGATCAAACCGACCAATTCAGATTTCAACAACTCGATTTCTATACGACTTTCCAAACAGAGGTGTTAGATAAGACCTACAGTCGGGTACGCGTATCGCAAGAAGAACGATCAGAAGATGTCATTATCAGAGACCAATTGCCACTCGTCCTCAATGGATACCGTTTCAGTATTTCTAGCCACCTGGGCTTCGCCCCTACCTTTAGCTGGCAAACCGATAGTGAAATTAATCTGGGCGAAGTTTATCTCCCATCCTACCTGTATAACTCAACCGGGCAAGCCCTGGAATGGAATCTCCCGGGAACCAACTTATCCATCTGGACTATGCTCGACTTCGATGAAAACGTAGTCAGCGAATTTTTTAAAAAGCCAGATTCATTCACTGTAATCGTAAGGGTCGAAGATCAGCGTTACGAAATGAAGATCGGCGACACCATTAAGCTCAGTGAAGGGAGACTTACGCTTACTAAATTAAAACACTGGATTGGTTACGAAGTGTTCTATGAGCCCTTAATGGCCTGGATTCTGGCGGTGTGCATTACCGCGATTGTCTCTCTGTCCATATTTTTGTGGAACAAGTGGGGACGACAGAGCTGGCTTAAACCCGGCGATGAACCCACAGCCCCTCTCTCCACTAGTTCAGCGCAAGCGGCTAGTTCAACAAGAACGCTTGTTAAGAAGGAAACATTTTAATGAATGCAGAGCTACTATCGCTGTGGGCGGCATTAATCGGTTATGTCGTCGCAGGAACTATCGCGATTTTCGGCGCCGTGTTTCGGAAAAGCCCTGAGAAAACAGTTTTGCTGATACTTCTTTGTGGCGTTCTACTCCATACGCTGGCACTAGGCTTGCGCTGGGTACGATTAGGCTACGGCCCATTTACTAACATGTATGAGATTCTTAGCAGTAATGTCTGGAGCCTTTTTGTCTTTTTCTTACTGATATATTGGCGAATCAAAGCAATTCGACCGCTATCTCCATTTATCATTCCCTTTCTTTTTATGATGTTAGCATGGTTGATGATGGTTCCGGCAATGGATACATCACTCCCCCCCACTTACGATACTATCTGGCTTTATGTTCACATTGGTTTTGGCAAGATTTTCTTTGGCGCACTGATGATTGCAACAGGGCTAGCGGTCGTCATACTATGTCGAGAGTTTGAGTTTTTTAACCGCCTGACTAACGCTCTTCCTGGTAGTGGAAGCTTGGATGAACTGGCTTCCCGCATGATTTTACTCGCACTGGTATTCGATAGCTTAATGCTTGTTGCTGGCGGTATCTGGGCTCAGGACGCTTGGGGGAGATACTGGGCGTGGGACCCACTTGAAACCTGGTCCTTTGTAACCTGGCTAAGCCTCGGTTTCCTTGTCCATTTTAGAATCACATTCCCCCGGTTACCTTGGGTTTATGCCACGTTGACCTTGTGCGTCTTTGTAGTGTCCTTTATGACATTTTTTGGATTGCCATTTATAAACACTATCCCACACAAAGGAGCGGTATAGCCCCTTCTTAATTATAAGAAAACCTTCTTTGCAAAAAGTTGGTTTTCATTTAATTGATCACCATTAAAAACTCCTTCAAACTTTTATATCCCTTCGTATTCAGACACTTATATCTCTTTCGACCATTACATCATTAACTTAGCACTATTTTTGCATAAGCCATAATAAGCCATAAATTTTAAGCAAAATTAATACTATACCTGCCAAAGAAATTGAGGAAGTAAATATGACGTTTAGACTCGTTAGGTATTTTACTCTCACCAGCCTGATCTTTTTTATCGTGGCCGCCGTTGGGTTAGGGAGTTTGCAGCGTAAAATCGCCATAGAAAATATGCTCAGCCTTGAAGAAGCGGGCAATGTAAATTTAACTCAAATTTTTTCAAACTCCCTATGGGATCAGTTCGACTCGTTTATCAAGCAAACACAAACCTCATCTAACGATGAAATTAAAAACAACCCTCTACAAAAGCACCTCTATCAGGAAGTGCAAAGTATGATG
>JBFKTM010000602.1:0-2744 GCA_041636295.1 Oleiphilaceae bacterium | reverse complement strand
TAACACTGCTCGATCAACCACATAGCCGATGATGCGTGCAAAGAACATAACAAAGGTGTTGACTACTCCTTGAATCAACGCCAGTGTGACCATATCACCGTTGGCAACATGGCCAATCTCATGAGCAAGTACGGCACGAATTTCGTCTTTGTCAAACCGGCTCAAGAGGCCCGCACTTACCGATACCAGGGCATTGTTTTTGTTCCAACCAGTGGCAAAAGCATTAGATTGCTGCGCTGGAAAAACGCCAACATCAGGCATACCTATGCCTGCTTTTTGAGATAAGTCTTGAACGGTAGCCAGCAGCCATCTTTCTGCTTCATTACGCGGCTGTTCAATAATCACCGTGCCGGTGCTCCATTTAGCCATTGGCTTCGATATCAGCAGAGAGACGATGGAGCCCGCCATACCGAAAACGGCACAAAAAATAAGCAGCGCAGTGAGATCTAATCCACCGTTGCTTTTTAAATAACTGCCCACTCCGAGAAGATTGAGTGTAATACTGGCAACTAAGACGATAGCCAGGTTGGTTGCTAGAAATAACCCAATTCGTTTCATGGTAATAATCCTTTAGATCAATCAGCGAATAGCGCACAGCAACGCTATTTCCAGATGAATACATGGGGGACGTGATCAGAAAATTCAAGCCTTGAGGAAGAAAAATATGGAATGATAGTGGCGTCATAATTTAATAAAAATGAACACTCTCTCATGACAAAAGTGGAAAATTTGTTGTGTTTTTGATTGGATCGAACTATATAGTTTGAACAAGATCACATTTTGCGGTATGGTCAAAATGTAATCGGATTGTGTAAAAGTTATACTGTTGCTTCTGGGCTTCAGTCCAATGTTGTCGTGGTAACCATTCGTCGATGGTGCCTGTGTGTTTTGGACGAGAATAATGATATTTCAGTATTCATGGTGAATTGATTGGCGGGGAGGCCGGTTAAGTCACTCTCGACGACCCCTGTGAGGCAACCGATCAATATTGATATCAATGTTATCGGTGGTAGGGTTAAGGAAATAAATTGGTACAAGGAAAGGCCGTGCTCAGCAGCTCCAGAACTGCCGAAGTCAGGCGATTTCGGTTGTATCAATAAGGAGCGAATTATAATGAAAAATATAAAATCGAAGTTGTCCCTACTAATAATGGCCGTGAGTGCTTCCAGCTACTTAGCCGCTGAAAATGTAGCGCTAGACAATGTATTAGCCGAACAAGACATATCCTCGAGTACGGTGATCGTCGATGATGTGAAAATCGAGATTAAAGTTAATAAGTCAACTATCGAAACCTTGCAAATACCCCAGTTGACTGAAGACAATATGGCTAGTACTTATTTGCCCGGTGCCTTTGAACCCACTGCCGCAGGTGAAGTTGAGGCCACTAACGAAGTGACTCAGAATGTTAACTCAGATGCACTTTATTACTCGGATAAGAGTAAAACAAAGCGTATTGCTGAGCAAAGAGCCCAGGATAAAGAGAGCGCGAAATCGGCACAACGAACAGGTGTCAGGTTTACCAATATTACCACTGCGACGAAGACCGATACTGCCACCAAGCGCACAAAGTCGAATGATGTGACCGGTCTGACAAGTTTGACGAGCTCGACAAAAATCAGCAATGTAAGAGTCAATACTGACTATTCAATTAGCGCCCGCTGATTAAATGATATATGGCATAATGGTGTAAAACTGACAATTTACATCATTATGTTGCCTATTCTCTATCAAGATGATTATTTGGTTATCATCAATAAGCCTGCCAAAATGCTGGTGCATAAAAGCCCGATTGATAAGCATGAAACTGTTTATGCAATGCGCATTTTGCGCGACCAGTTAAAGCAACATGTATTTCCGGTGCATCGGCTAGATAAACCCACGTCCGGGGTTTTGATCTTTGCGCTTTCTTCTGAAGTGGCAAATCAGCTATCGCAGTTGTTCGAGACACATGAAATTCAAAAAAACTATTTAGCAGTGGTAAGGGGCTATCCTCAAGAACAAGGCGTTATTAACCATCCTATCAAAGAAACGGCGATGTTTAAGAGTGACAAAGGGCGTTATGAGGCAAAAGCACCCAAGGAGGCGATAACGCATTTTCAACGGCTTGCTGTCGCTGAAATTCCATACTCTGTCGATAAATATCCGACAAGTCGATACGCGTTAATGCTTCTAGCGCCAGTGACGGGTCGACAACACCAGCTCAGACGCCATATGAAACACTTATCTCACCCAATAATAGGTGACCCAAAGTATGGAAAAAGTGTGCATAACCACTTTTTCGAAAAGCATTTTGGTGTGCGTCGATTATTTCTTCATTGCTATCGCATGGCTTTTAACCACCCGATTACCAAAGAGCGGATATCTATACTGGCCGAGCTTGACGATGGTTTTAGACTTGTCGTTAGTCAAATGGGTTGGGAGGATGCGCTTGAGGCAATTGATAGAGTGGATCAATTGCCTGCATAGAAACCAAATTATCGGCGAAAACTTTGTGCGCATTCTTCCGCAAAGCTGACAATGCGTTTACCTGGCTTGAACTGTGATCGAGTGCCATAAGTACCTTTGAACATGGCGTACTTGAGTGCTTTTTGGTGGATAGAGTTTAAGACTTCTCTGGATTCAGTGAGTCGAGCCATTGTGAGTTCCTCTTTTTCAACCGTAAGTTATTTGTTATGTACAAATGTGGTTACGAGCATTGCAAGAAGTCAGATCACCTAAATCGACATCCAATTTGCGTTTTTTTT
>JBFKTM010000601.1:0-2749 GCA_041636295.1 Oleiphilaceae bacterium | reverse complement strand
CTCGGCCCCCAATCCATACTCAAAACCATCAGCAAATCGGGTAGACGCGTTAATCATGACTGAACTCGAATCGACCTCGGTAATAAACTGGCGGCCACGCGTGTAGTTTTCTGTAACGATAGCATCGGTGTGGTGTGATCCGTATTGATTAATATGGACGATGGCTTCGTCAATCCCGGAGACAATCTTAACAGAAAGCACCGGCGCCAGATATTCCGTAGACCAATCTTCTTCCGTCGCTGCCTGAACATCGTTTAACAATCGCTGGGTAACGCCACAGCCGCGAAGCTCGACCCCCTCTTGCTGATACTTAGCCGCAAGGGTTGGCAACACAAACTCGGCAATTTTCTCGTCCACCAACAAGGTTTCCATCGTATTGCAGGTTCCATAACGATGGGTTTTGGCGTTAAACGCTATGTTCAGAGCTTTCTCACGGTCAGCGTCACGATCGATAAAAACATGACATATACCATCAAGGTGCTTAATAACTGCCACCTTGGCGTCTCGACTGATTCGCTCTATCAACCCTTTGCCACCACGTGGGACAATCACATCAACGTACTCAGGCATCGTGATCATTTCACCGACTGCAGCACGGTCCGTGGTTTTGACCACCTGCACAGCGTCTTCTGGTAATCCGGCCTCTGCCAGCCCACGGCCTATGCACTCAGCGATCGCCTGGTTGGAGTGAATTGCCTCAGAACCACCGCGTAAAATGGTAGCGTTACCCGATTTCAAGCATAGACTGGCCGCTTCAACCGTAACATTGGGCCTTGATTCATAAATAATACCAACAACGCCTAAAGGTACACGCATCTTGCCAACCTGAATACCGGACGGCATAAACTTCATATCATCAATAATACCGACAGGGTCTGCCAAAGCGGCAACCTGCCGCAACCCTTCAATCATGGCATCAATTCGCGCAGGCGTTAACTCCAGACGATCAAGCATAGCGGGCTCCAGCCCATTGGCCCGGCCATTTTCCAAATCCTTACGATTTGCTTCTGCCAGCTGCTCTCGAGCATTGTCCAGCGCTTCAGCCGTTGCATTTAACGCTCTATTTTTTGCTTCGGTGCTGGCCCTGGCTATTTGAGCTGACGCATTTCGGGCCTTTTTGCCCACGTCTACCATGTATGCTTTTACATCCATCGCCTGTTCTCAATCTATAAAACTGCTACATTAAACTAGTATCAAATGAATATTTGCCGCCTCCAGAAGGATTTAACGCGCGACAATCGTTTATACGATACTCCAAAAGAGGTTATTATAACCTCCATAACCGATGACACCAACGTAGAATTAAGACAGTATCAATCCGAACTGTCTTAAATATAATAAAAGGTTAACATGTCTCAGACTGAATTAAGCATCATGATGCGCTCGCGCCTTTATTTGTATGGAGCGGCAATTACCGCTTTATTAGCTTTAACAGGGCTAATAACCGGGCGAAAGGAAGACACCATTATTGCTTTGCTACTATCAATACTGCTGGCAATAAACAGCTTACTGCAAAAGAACCGTAACGAAAGTACGAAGCAGCACCCCGTCACACACATAACCGCCGCATTTCTGGCAGTAACTACACTGTTAAGTACCACCAGCAGCCTCTACTCCCTAACCCCCTGGAGCTATATTTTCCCAATGCTGCTGTTTTTTTTCTATCCGCTAAAAACAGCCGCTGTGTCGGTCGCTCTTTATAGTGTCTGCTTTATTTTGTTACTGAACACTTTTGATGCTGGCCCGGTAAAAGTGGAATTGCTGGTAAATTACCTGCTCTGCCTGCTACTGACCTGTGGCTTCGTCCTCCTTCGTGAAGTCAAAGACCGCCAACTTAAACCCCTGCGACGTACCGATAATCTAACCCAGGCCTCGACCAGGGAGCATTTGAATAACGACCTTGAAAAAGAGATTCAGCGTAGCGAACGGGAAGGAACGGATCTAACCGTGATGGCGTTAGCACTTGATGAACGCGGCTTTGGTCAGGTGGACTCGGCAGACCACGACATTTTACTCAACAAACTGGGGCATACCCTGCACGAAAATCTGCGAGAGTTCGACAGTTACTATCGCTGGCAAGACCATGAATTCCTATTGGTACTCCCCTACACCAACACCAAGCAAGCCATGAAAACGGCTGAAAAACTCAGGGTTCGTGCCAAAAACTCTCTCAGTGACCAGCACCGGTCGATTACTGTTAGTATCGGCGCGGCCAGTTTAAATGTCGGAGATACAGCCTCATCAATGCTGGAAAAATCTCTCGCCGCATTACGCCAGGCACAAAAGGGGGGAGCTAATAGAACCCAGTCCCTGGTAGATTTTGCCATGAACGACAATCAATCATAGAAGGCTAGCACAGGATGACCGAATTTCAGTTAAAAAGTTACACTCGGGCTGCCAGCTATGGGCTCGCTACCCTATTTGTATTTTTTCTTGCCATTCAAAACTATCGTTATGGATTTTATGAGCTGGTCTATACAGCAACACTGCTAATCCCTCTGCTAGTTTTGGGGGTCGCCTATACCTTTGCTCAACGCTATCTCGATACTAAAGACAGCGCACATCAGATCTTACTCGGCTTAATGGTGGTATTAATCACTCTCAATATTACTGCGCCATCGACTAACGCGACACACTGGATCTATCCATTTGGTCTGCTAAGCTATTTAATCCTGCCCTTTAAGGGTGCTAATCAGTTCAACGGTGCCGTATTATTCTTTGTATCGATCATTGTGCTCTCTGCGCAGGG
>JBFKTM010000600.1:0-2749 GCA_041636295.1 Oleiphilaceae bacterium | reverse complement strand
TGTGGCAGCCAGGTGGGTTAATATACCAATGGTAAGCGGTGCCATTATGTTGGTCGTCGCGGCGGGAATCGCCAGCTTGAAGAGGGCTCGCCAGGAGTTTAAAAGCTCATTCAGCGGTGGCGGGGTATAGGTTAGCATCTTCTCGCGATAACCGAGCACCCACAACGAGAACAAAAATGTTAGCGAGTAAGAGACCAGCGTGGCAATCGCCGCGCCCGTTAATTCAAGTCGTGGAAAAGGGCCTATTCCAAAAATAAGCAGTGGATCTAACACCACATTAACCGCGGCGGCTACCATCATCACCCGGCTTGGGGTTTTGGTATCGCCGGTCGCACGTATCGCGCTGTTACCGACCATAGGGATGACCACCAGGCCGACCCCCATAAACCAGACTGACATATAAGTATGGATAAGATCTATCTGTTGTGGTGATGCACCAAGAGCGGTAAAGATGGGATCTATTGCCAGGTATCCGCTCAATGCGACGATCAATACCAGAATGAGTGCCAGTGAGAGGCAGTCGGTTGTTAATCGTCTAACCCGATCATGATCACCCGAGCCGATAGCCCGTGACACAATAGCCGATGTGCCAATACTAAGCCCCATCGCCAGGCTGATAACCACCATCGTCACCGGAAAGGTAAAGCTGATAGCAGCAAGCTCCCTGGCACCGAGCTGACCGATATAAAAGGTGTCTACCACATTAAACAGAATGATTGACACGATGCCGAGCGCCATGTGCCGAGAGAGGGATATTAGCGTTTTGTCTACGGGGCCTTGGGTCAGGCGGGCAGATGCTTTAGGGGCAGTATTTTTCATCGCGCAAGTATACTATCTGCGCTCTGTAAGTTAATTAAAATAATGTAATTTTTAGCCATCGTGAAGGCTGCCCGGGCAGCCCGCTTGCCGATAGTCGAAGCCTATTTTCGCGCCAACTGTTGTTCTTTTACATAGTCTTGTAATTGACGTCTAAACTCGACCAGTTCGTTAATCTGCTGTTTTATCTTGTGTAGCTTATTTTGATCTTTCACTTTGTTTTTGGTGTAGAGGTTTAACGCCTGGTATTGATGGCTGGCTTGCCAGAAGTAGGTTCCAGGCTCAATAAACTTCATAAAGTCTTTACAGGCTGCATCTTCTTGTCCAGTGCTCATGCCGGTCTGGCAGTTATTAGATTTTTCCCAGGCGTCATTAATGATGGTCGCAACTTTGTCTACGCGCTCATCAAGGGGGCCATCGAGCAGTACCGGTTGTTTATATTGATTGCGGCCCAGTGGCGCTTCCCACCAATGAGTATCTTGTTGAGAGGGCTGTGACAGGCGAATGGTTTTGTTGATGTCGCTGCATGGGGTATCAGAATAGACCGTGCGCTGGTTAATTTCGCAGGTGTGTATTTCTGCAAATGCGGTCGTGGCAAGCATACTAAGGAGTAGCGTGGCATAAACTCTCATGGTTTCCCCTTGTTATTATTTGTTTATTTTTGTAATAAAGGCATGATACGAATTATTTATGCATTGGGATAGTGCATAGATCAAAAAAAATGACTGCGTGCTCATAAATATTTTTTGTCGACTAAGGTTGTTGTAGGTTCTAAACGACTTTGACGATAGGCGAGGCTAATAATTTCCCCAGTGTTCTTTTATCCAACTTTTTGCGAGCTGTTGCGTGTTGCTACCTTCCGGCAGTCCGAATCTAATCATTTTTTCCAATTTTCGGGCATATCTCACCTCATTGAACTTCCAGATATTCATTAGTTCATTGATTAAGTAGAGTACCTCATACCCTTCTAAGCGGTTAAACGGTATATCTGAAATAGACCCGGATACTCTGGGGTCGCCTTCGGGGATCTCACTCCATTGATAGAGATGTTGAAGGAGTAGTTGATCCTTATTTAGGAATGGTTCCACAGTTCCCCCTTAGCAGCGTGTAATTGCTTTCATTTTCGTTTAATTAATACTAAATGTTCATAATAGAAAATGATATCGCAAAATTTGTTCGAAAAAGGGGGGCTGCTACTGTCATGTCGCAGTTATTTTTAATTAATTAGCCTTTGCTACCTCGGTGTGGCAGTTTTTTGAGTGGTTAAAAAATGATCATGTTTGATTCGTGAACTATACTGCATCATGAGAGGTGAGTTTATAGAGCGAAATGATGCAGAATCAGCCAAAAGCGATAATAACGAACGTTGAAAGAGATTCTTGGCTTCTCAGCTCAAAGCATTCAGTTGATGTATTAGGCAAGTGGCAAGAAACGATTAATTTGATGGCCGAGCTGTTTAAAGCGCCTGCAAGCTTTATTGTGCAAAAAAACAGTAACGGTTATCAGGTTGTTATCGCCAGCGAGACCAAAGAAAATCCGTACTCGGCTGACGGGAGTGTTATTGGCAATGAGGTGAACCTGTTCTGTCGCAAGGTTGTTACCGAAGACCGTGGACTGTACGTGCAGCAAGCGACCCGTGATGAATACTGGGCGACGAATCCCGAAGTCTGTAAAGATCACTTCAACTCCTATTTGGGGTTGCCGTTACATTGGCCTGACGGTTCTCTATTTGGCACCATCTGTGTGATGGATTTTGCGGTCACCCATTATCAGGATATCTATTTCAGAATAATTGATAAGTTTCACAGTTTGGTAGAAGCGGATCTTAAAATATTGGATCAATACCTTACTATTCAAGAACTCTCAATGCGGGACCACTTAACCGGCTTGTTTAATCGTAGTGGTTTTTTTACGCTGGGGGAGCAAGCCTTGG
>JBFKTM010000599.1:0-2755 GCA_041636295.1 Oleiphilaceae bacterium | reverse complement strand
TTGGTGATGGCAATGATGGTCAGTACTTGAAACTTACACCGGTGATTGTGAATGAGACAATCTATGGGATTGATTATCACGGTGTTTTAGTTGCGATTAACAAAGCCGATGGAAAAGAACTGTGGGAAAGAGAGTATGACGAGCCGGTTAGTGGTGGTTTAGGGGCTGATAATAATCATCTCTATTTTGCTAATTATCACGGTGAGGTCATTGCAGTAGATCGCCATAATGGCGATGAGCAATGGAGAGTCTCATTAACTAGCGAAGTCTTGTCATCGCCTGTAAGCAATGGTCGGCAACTGGTTGTACAGTCAATTGATGGTAAAGTGGTAAGTCTCAGCGTGAAAGATGGCAAATTGCTTTGGCGTTATGACAGCAATGCACCAGTACTATCCCTAAGAGGAACTGCAAGCCCGGTCATTAGTGATGACTTTAGTATCGCCGGATTTGCGAATGGTGAGCTTATTGCCTTTGAGAATGTGAGTGGAGCGCCTGCCTGGAGTGCGTCGGTGGGTATTCCGAAAGGAAGAACAGAGCTAGAACGCCTAGTTGATATTGATGGGCAACCGGTCATAGATGATGAGGTAGCCTATAGTGTGTCTTATCAAGGTAAGTTATCGGCGACTCATATACCAACGGGCAAAGAGATTTGGTCCAAGCAACAGTCCAGCTATCAATCGGTTGGTTTGGGGTTTGGCAATGTTTATGTATCAACCGCAGATGATGTTGTTATCGCATACAACCTGACAACACGGAGTGAGGTTTGGCGACAAGAGAATCTAAAGTTCAGGCAGCTGACTGCTCCCCGCTCTTTTGGTAATACGGTTGTTGTCGCAGATTATGAAGGGTATGTTCACTTTCTTTCGCAGATTGATGGCCGTTTCATGGGTAGGGTTCATCTTGATAGCGATGGTGTGAGAGCGCCTATGTTGATCGATAACGATATGATTTTTGTTTTTAGTAATAGTGGCGACTTGGCTGCTTATAAGATTGCTCCATAGAGGCCTTTTGAATGGTACCCGTTATTGCGTTGGTTGGTCGTCCAAATGTTGGTAAATCAACGATATTTAATCGTTTAACCAAATCACGAGATGCGATTGTTGCAGACTTACCCGGTCTTACTCGTGATAGAAAGTATGGCGAAGGACAGCTCAATGATCGGCGTTTTATCGTCATTGATACCGGAGGTATTTCGGGTGACGAAGAAGGCATTGATGCCGCTATGGCAGAACAGTCTCTATTGGCTATCGACGAAGCGGATATTGTCTTTTTTGTTGTTGATGCAAGAGCGGGACTAACGGCTGCGGATGAGATGATCGCCCAGCACTTGCGTCAGAACCATAAAAAAGCACTGCTGGTAATCAATAAAATTGATGGTATCGACCCTGAAATTGCGACGCTGGATTTTTATAAACTGGGAATGACCGATATTCGTCATACGGCGGCAGCTCACAATCGGGGTGTTCGTTCTTTGATCGAGGAGGTCATGGAAGATTACCCAGTGGACGAGTCTGAGATTGATGCGGATGAAGCCGCAAAAGGCATTCGAATTGGCATTATTGGGCGTCCCAATGTTGGAAAATCGACTTTGGTAAACCGTCTGCTCGGTGAAGAGCGAGTTATTGTTTTTGATATGCCAGGTACAACCCGAGATAGCGTATACATTCCTTACGAACGTCGAGGTAAACCCTATACTTTGATCGATACAGCGGGTATCCGACGACGAAAAAATGTTAAGGAAGCTGTTGAGAAATTCTCCATCATCAAAACCCTTAAAGCGATCGAAGACTCAAATGTAGTGGTCATTGTCATTGATGCCCGTGAAGGCATTGTAGAGCAAGATCTTCATCTTATTGGCTTTGCGATAGACTCTGGTCGGGCATTGGTGCTGGCAGTGAATAAATGGGATGGCATGACACCTGACGAACGAAATGCCGTACGTCGTGAGCTGGATCGTCGCCTGGATTTTTTGAATTATGCCAATACCCACATGATCTCAGCACTACATGGTACCGGCGTTGGAGATCTTTATCAGTCGATCGAAGCAGGTTACGACTCTGCAATGGCAAAGTGGTCTACTAATCAGCTTACCACTATTCTTGAAGATTGTGTCATGGAGCATCAGCCTCCGATGGTTAAAGGCCATCGTATAAAGCTGAGGTATGCACATCAGGGCGGATCAAACCCTCCCATAATTGTTGTTCATGGCAACAAGACCAACGACCTGCCGGGTAGCTACAAACGTTATTTGGAAAATACCTACCGTAAAGTGCTTAAAGTCACAGGCACACCCATTCGTTTTGAATTTAAGTCTGGCGAGAACCCGTTTGCTGCCAAGAAGGCGAAGCCTGTTAGCAGAAATGTTCCTAGAAAAAGCAAAGGCGCTGAGGTAATTAAAGGAAAACCCCAGCAAAAAGGCAAAAAACCATACAAGAAAAAAGGCAGAAATTCAGGCGTTTAAAGGAAAGTTTTAGGTATAAGGTTCTAGGTATAAGGTTCTAGGTTCAAGGTGTTAGTAGTAACTTAAACCTAGAACCTAGAACCTAAAATCAGTCTCTAGTTTGGGTGGCCTGAACTGCGGTTAGGGCAATCGTGAATACAATATCTTCTACGAGTGCACCTCGTGACAGGTCGTTAACCGGTTTTTTCAGGCCCTGTAACATAGGGCCAATACTGATAACGTTTGCACTGCGTTGTACCGCTTTGTAAGTGGTATTTCCAGTATTCAAGTCAGGGAATACAAAGACCGTTGCTT
>JBFKTM010000598.1:0-2759 GCA_041636295.1 Oleiphilaceae bacterium | reverse complement strand
CCTTAGGTTCTAAAGTGAACACATTCTATAACGATTTGTAACGATAAAAAACAAGAAATAATGACCCCACTTTCATTTTTTATTTTCTTTTTGCACACCAGTTCCTATAATTTGTATAAAAAACCATCAACAACCCTTTAATTTCTATAGAATATTAACTACTATCTTTACCTCACTAAGTTAAAGAGTTGACCAAGATTTCATTAATCTGTCATATTCTCAGCGTAAAAGAGCCGAGAAATACAGTTAAAAATGTGACGTGGCACTAACTTTTCCATCGTCCATAACAAGAGTTCCCCCAGGAACCAATTTAAATTGCTTATAAAAAAAGAAGCGCTTACTCGATGACGAACAACTCGGATACAATTTTTGAAGAACTAAAGGTTAACAAACTACCCTCGTTACCTCATGTTCTAGTGGAGATGCTGGATGCTTGCCAAAGCAGCACGGCTAATTTTCAGCAGATATCCGATATTATTAGCCGCGATGCAGCTGTGACGGCGCGCGTCATCTCCTTAGCCAACTCTTCATTCTACTCCCGAGCAAGCACCATCAACTCCCTTGAACGAGCGCTGCTGGTACTAGGCACAGAAACCATAAAAACCATCGTTATCACCGCCTCGGTGCAGCAATTTTTTTCCGGCTTCAATAATTCCCATACTCAATACCTTAAATTATTCTGGAAACGCTCATTAGCCTGTGCACTGCTGGCAAAGTCTCTGGCTACCTTAACCAGTTATCGACACCCGGAACAATCCTATTTGACAGGGCTACTGCACAACATTGGCGAGCTGGTGCTGGAAACAAACCACCCGGAAGATTACGATGAACTGCTTCAAAACACTTCCAATGAAGCGGACCGCACCGAACTCGAAAACGAGCTATTCCTTACCAACCACAGTGATGTCGGTGCCTGGTTGGTAGATGAGTGGAATCTGGGCGCCTTCACATCGGACGCTATCCGCTTCCATCACGCTCCGTTAAAGTCGGTTCTTGATGCACACCATTTGGTTAAGCTGATATTTTTATCGAGCCAGCTCAGTAAAGATAATGCCCTGGAAGATCCAGCCAGTTTCGAGATAGCAGAAGGCATGTTTAACCTTTCTGCCGCTCTTACCCGAGAAATAGTGATTCAGATACAAAACGAAGTCGTCGAAATTGCCCGCTCACTGAATATTGACATCGATAGCGACTGGGAAACAGAGATTGATAAGAAAAAGCAGGTTGAGCTTGCCGAACAAGTCAGAAATGTGGGTTTACTACAGACCGCCAGTAAGCACATTGCCCTCTCTGACTCTCAAGCACAACTATTTCAAGGCATCCAGGAAGCCGCAGAGTTACTTCTGGGCTATCGCAACACCAGAGTACTACTCATTGACGAGGCCGATGGCAATCTGAAATACCGCAGTAGTAACCCATTAGATGAGACATCAACCGATATTGAACTGGCGATTCCACTACAGACAGAGAGGAGCCTGATTGCCAGCTCTGTTATCAATCGCAGGATTTTAAACTCTGCCAACCAGGAGCTATTCGCAGAAAGCTTGCCCGTCATTGATCAACATTTTGTCCGGTTAACCGGCGGGAATGAGATTATTTGTGTACCTTTGGTTGCCAAGGATAAAACCATTGGAGCCTTAGTGATGGGTTCCCACACAGACGACCACATTCAAACCAGCACCCTGCAATTAATTGACTATTTCGCGTCTGAAGCGGCAAACACCTGCGACACCTTCTTAAAAGATCACGGTAGCTCCCGACAAGATGCGAGACTTCCAGACCAAGAACTGCAGCTTAAAGTCAGGGAGATAGCCCACGAAGCCAACAACCCGCTCAGTATTGTTCGTAACTATCTTGAAACACTATCGGCCAAGTTGGGAGAGGAGCATGAGGCCCAAACCGATATCAGCATTTTAAGAGAAGAGATTGACCGCACGGGCCAAATTATCCTTAGATTGCGGGATCTACATCAAGACGCTGAGGATAACGAACCAGGGGTTGATATTAATCGTGAAATCAAAGATCTCAGCACACTATTTGAAGGCTCACTTTTTTTAACTCACGCCATCAGCTATGAACTCCAGCTCGATGACAAACTACTGAGGCAACAAGGTAATCGTAACCACCTCAGGCAGGTCTTGACCAACCTCATTAAAAATGCCGCAGAAGCGATGGATAATGGTGGAGCCATTCTTTTAAAAACCTCCCGTAGCGTTAATGTCAATGGGCGCGATTTTGTAGAAATTGTGGTTGCCGATAAAGGGCCTGGCATGCCAACCGAAGTATTACATAACCTGTTTAAACCCGTAGATTCCACCAAGGGTAGCGGTCATTCAGGGTTAGGACTTAGTATTTGCAAAAACCTGATTAACGACATGGGTGGAACCATTAGCTGCAGGAGCAGTAGTAATGGCACAGAGATGCAAATTCTCATCCCTGTTAACAGGCTAGAACAAGCTTAAACGGCAGTATTTGAACAAGCAACTCAGCAAAAGGGGTTAATAGTGCAACTTCGGTTGCCACCATGGACTGGCAATATGCCATAGGAGCCCCATCAATGTTAAGGAGGACGACATGATGAAAATAATGAAACTAGAATAGTTCATAAGAGCAAAATGAAAGCGGAAAATAATAACATCAATGCGTCTATAAACGTAAATAAAGCGCGCCTTCTAGTTGTTGACGATGAGCAGCGGCTGCTAACCAGTCTTAAAGAGCTGTTGATTGCAAACCACTATCAGGTTGACACCGCGCTAGGT
>JBFKTM010000597.1:0-2764 GCA_041636295.1 Oleiphilaceae bacterium | reverse complement strand
CCTGCTATGCCTGACATGGGCGGCATGGGTGGTATGGGCGGAATGGGCGGAATGATGTAAATCGTTCAACCTTTTCGACCTAGGCTACACTGTAGCTCATCAAAAAGCCCCGTTTTTTGGGGCTTTTTTCGTTTGTATCCATTTAATTTTCACAATTGGTAGAAATTCCTGTTATATACTGGATTTAAGGTTAGAATTGGTTTGTAATTTATTGAAGTTTTTGTAACTTTTTAAAATCGAATAAGAATTTTAGCGCGTGCTTAAAAAAATACTGTTATTTTCATTTGTTGGCATTTTTGCCTATATCGCTTTTTTAATAGCCACGTTGCCCATAGGGGTGATTTGGGGGCAGGTGTCACCAAAGCTCCCTCTACGACAACTGCAATTAGATGTTAACGGGCTCTCCGGTACGGTATGGAATGGAGAGGCACTAATCTCAGTTAGAGGCATCGAAGGCGTTTTAGGATGGGATGTCTCAGTCATGGGGTTGTTTACGGGTCAGCTACCTATCGACCTTGCACTGAAAAGCCGTGCCGGTGATATACAGACAACGGCTAAGCTGACGTTAGGCGGTGGCGAGATTTATAACATGAAAGGTGAAGTCCGATTAGCTGCTTTCAATCCTATTTTAAAGGGTCAACGTTTAACCCTTGATGGCGATGTTAAAATTGAAAATCTAGTGCTTAGTTACCAGGGTGGTCAGATTGCTGCGGCGAGTGGGTTGCTTAATTGGACAGGGGGGCGTGTTCAATACCCGGCAGGACGCGATACTCATGAAAATCAATTTCCACCCTTTGTTGCTACTTTAGGCCAAAAGGCTGATGATGTAGTGGTTGCGATTCGAGATAGTCAGTCGTCCGTTAACTCGATTGAGGCCGATCTAGACAAAACAGGGATGGCGACTGTTAGGGTTAAACGTCGGTTGTTGGATGTCGCCAATGAGCCCTGGCCAAAGAACTCTTCAGAGAGTGATGTGGTGTTCAAGGTGCGACGGAAGATTTTATAATGCTCAACGGTCTCTGTTTGGGTATAGGGCTGGATTAATAAATTAATAATCAAATGACGTATTTGTGTAAAGTGGGAATGCCAAGTGGTACCGGTTAACAGTGCTCCTTCGAGAAAAGGAGATGCTATTCCAAGATGGTTTTTAAATGTGTTGATACTTGGGTTTGTAATCTATTGCGCTCATTTATTGGCGCAGTTGACCTGGCGGCTTGTTCATAGTGAGCAAGCCGTTTTTATCAGTAGTGATGTATCCCTGCGCACAAACGCGTTGGGCGATCAGGGTGCGTCAAGAGATAGTGCTGTTCTTTTAACATTAAACTTGTTTGGCAAGGAAAACACCACACAACCCCAGCAACAGTTAATGGAGACGGTTGAGGCACCAAAAACACGGCTACAACTTGAGTTAAAAGGTGTTTTTACCGCTAAGCGTGAAAGTGAATCTAGTGCTATAGTTGCAGAGAGAGGCAAGCCGGGTGAATATTTCAAAATTGGCGAGAAGTTACCCGGTAATGCCGAGCTAGTCGCAGTCTATAATGACAGGGTATTACTAAAAAGAAATGGTCGTTTGGAAACCCTTGGTTTCGAGGATACCGCGACAAATGGGAATTCAATTGCTAAAGTTAACCCTAGTGTGAGTCGAGGGCCCATTACCTCTCCAAAGCAGTTTGTTGATGTTGCAGAAAAGAAGTTAACAGAAAATCCGGTCACGGCATTGGCTTCTGTGGGTTTGAAACCGGTAAAAGAAGGCGAAGCATCGGGTTATATTTATGACGGAAACAACCCCATGCTGGCCGGGATGAATTTAAAGCCCGGTGATGTTGTTCGATCGGTGAATGGTTATCCGTTGGGTGATATCAATAAAGACCGGGAGCTGCTCAAACAGCTTTATCAAGAAGGCAGCCTGGAGGTAGAAGTCGAGCGAGAAGGAACCAGCTTTTACATTAATTATCCGCTACGATAGCCGATAGCGGTGCTTTGGTAAGCTGGTTTGTTTAATCATGGATGATCCAAGACGTTAGTCGACTGACTATAAGCGGTTATCTAGTGTCTTTTTAAGGTGCGACAACTTATTATTTAGTAAGAACATATTTAGTAACAATAAAATAACGAATTAACGATAAAAGAAAAACAGGATATGCAGTTTTCGATGAAGCGGTTTATTGCAGTTAGTAGCGCGGTGTTTTTAAGCTTTTTGTTCGCCTTTTCTCAGCCGGTATGGTCTGAAGAACAGACGTGGAAAGTTAATCTTAAAGATGCCGATATTAGAGCCTTTGTTACGCAAATTTCAGACATAACGGGCTACAGCTTTGTTATCGATCCTCGTGTGAAGGGGAAGGTAACTGTTATATCTAATGCACCCATGACCCGAGATGCCGTATACGAGATGTTTCTTTCGGTATTGCAGGTACATGGGTTTTCAGCGATCCCATCGGAAGACGTTATCAAAATTGTTCAACAGAACGAGGCGAAACAGTCAGCAAATAATTTAAAACTACTCTCCAAAGTACCTTCAGAGCAGCTGGTTACGCGAGTCATTCAGGTAAAAAATGCCAACGCGCTTGAGCTGGTGCCCATTCTTCGCCCCATGGTCGCGAAATATGGCCACTTGGCAGGCGTAGCTGCGGCGAATGCGTTGATAATCAGTGATCATATCTCGAATATTAAACGAATCAGTCGAATCGTTGATGAGTTGGATAGCCCCTCGCAGTATGAACTGGAAGTGGTTCAGTTAGATGAAGCTTGGGTGGGTGATATGGTG
>JBFKTM010000596.1:0-2770 GCA_041636295.1 Oleiphilaceae bacterium | reverse complement strand
CCAAAATGTTTGTCGGTAAGCTGAAGATGCATCTCTTCAGTAGCTTCGCCAATTACCGCATAAGGGCACCGTTCACGTTGGCAGATCGCATCAAAGGTGTCCATATTTTCAGGTGCAACGGCCAATACATACCGTTCCTGAGATTCATTACACCAAATTTCAAGCGGTGACATCCCCGGCTCATCACATGGAATGTTACGTAGTTCAAACTTACCGCCACGTTCTCCATCCTTTACCAACTCAGGGAATGCATTGGATAAACCGCCTGCACCCACATCATGAATAAAGGCGATAGGATTGTTGCTATCGAGCTGCCAGCAACGGTCGATTACCTCTTGGCAGCGACGCTCCATTTCCGGGTTCTCTCGTTGGACGGAGGCAAAATCAAGGTCTTCCTGACTGCTACCGGAGTCCATAGATGAAGCTGCTCCGCCACCAAGGCCGATCAACATGGCTGGGCCACCTAATGCGATTAATTTCGCACCAACTGGAATTTCACCTTTCTCAACATGCTTAGCCTTGATATTACCAAGTCCACCAGCAATCATAATTGGCTTGTGGTAACCCTTAACCTCATCACCATCAGGCCCCGAGACGGTTTCTTCAAACGTTCTGAAATAACCACATAAATTAGGTCGGCCAAACTCATTGTTAAATGCTGCGCCACCAATAGGGCCATCTAGCATAATGTTTAACGCAGAAGTGATACGTTCAGGCTTGCCATAGTCACCCTCCCAAGGCTGTTTATAGCCAGGAATATTCAGGTTTGACACCGTAAAGCCGGTTAAACCCGCCTTTGGCTTGGAGCCTTTGCCGGTTGCCCCTTCGTCCCGAATCTCTCCACCAGAACCGGTCGAAGCACCTGAAAAAGGGGAGATAGCTGTCGGGTGGTTATGTGTCTCAACCTTCATCAAGATATGGATGTCCTCTTGATGAGCAGTATATTCCCTTGTTTCGGGATCAGGATAAAAACGACCGGCCTTAGCCCCTTCTATAACTGAAGCATTGTCTTTGTAGGCTGATAGTACGCCCTCACTATTTGCTTCAAACGTGTTTCTGATCATTGCAAATAGCGACTTTTCTTGGGCTTCGCCATCGATATCCCAAGAAGCATTAAAAATCTTATGTCGGCAATGTTCAGAGTTTGCCTGAGCAAACATCATTAATTCTACATCGGTGGGATTTCGCTTTAGACCCAAAAAGGATTTGGTGAGATACTCAATCTCATCATCGGCTAATGCCAGCCCCAGTTTACTATTTGCCTGCTCTAGCGCATCTCGCCCGTATGACAATACATCAACGGTGCCCATTGGCTTCGGCTCTGCAATTCTGAAAAGCAGCTCAGCACCGGCCATTTCATGAAATACAGCCTCTGTCATTCGATCATGAACCAGAGACGACAGTGTCTCACGCTCTGCCATACTTAGCTTAGAAGAAGAGCGAACGTAATATGCCACACCTCGTTCAATTCGCTTAATACCTGTCAAGCCACAATTATGTGCGATATCAGTTGCCTTGCTTGACCATGGCGAAATAGTGCCTGGACGTGGAACCACCAAAAATAGAACACCCTCAGCCGCTTCGATATCAGCTTTAGGTCCATACTTCAGGATACGATTAAGAATATTTAGTTCTTCTGCTTGTAACTTTTTTTCAACATCAACAAAATGCATAAATTCTGCGTACAGGGACTCAACAGCAGGTACCTGCTCTTTGAGACTGGTTAGCATTTTGTTATTACGAAAAGAAGAAAGTGCGGGTGCGCCTCGCAGTTCCAGCATCACTGGCTATGCCTCTTGGAAGGTGTGAAAAGAAAGATGCGTATGATACTTGAAACACCCTCCAGGCAACAACTTTGATTTGTTTATTCAGGTATCCCACCAATAAAGAGTGCTCTCTGCTTTGCAGATAGGCAGTACCCAACCGTATATCATACGATGTGGTGTACAGGTCACATGCCAAACTTAACGCTCGTAGTCTTGAATTAAAGCGACCTACCTAACCGGAACATTAGTCAACGGACTAACAGTTTTTACAATCTTTTTCACCACTAGCCATTAGGCCTATTGACTAAAATATCGTGAACTGGAACCATGCAAGCCAAGCCAAAGGGAGATTGGCTAATTAAAAACTAGCATCCCCAAGAAGACTTCATTTTTAAAAATATCCCCACAAATAAAGTCGCAAGCGCTAGTTATCCAAAGTAATTATTGAGTGTGGAAATGATTGGAGCCGACTATTTAAGGGTGCCTCGCTGGAGCTTTTTTCCAAAGCTTGTTGTAGGTGTAACTGTCGCTATATTGCTTACGGCATGTTCCCGCCCAACAACGCTCGAAAAAATCGAACAGGAGAAAGTTCTCCACATTATCACTCGGAACGCGCCGTCTATCTATTTTGAAGACAAAGACGGCCCTGCGGGATTTGACTACGAGATTTCCAAATTATTTGCCGACGAGCTCGGTGTGGAACTGCGACTTCGCGTAGCCAGTAGCCTGGGTGAACTACTATCTGTTATTGATCAGGGTTATGCTCATTTTGCCGCAGCCGGTCTAGCGGCCACCCAGGAAAGGGCAACTCGATTTAAGTTTTCCTCGTCCTATATGGATGTTACACCTAAAGTCGTCTATCGCTTGGGAAACTCTCGCCCCAGACAACTATCAGACCTGATTGGCAAACGACTGGTTGTTGAAGCGGACAGCCACCACATTGACCAGCTAAATCGACTCAAACAAGATTTAATTGACCTGACTTGGGAAGAGACCGAAGAGCT
>JBFKTM010000595.1:0-2773 GCA_041636295.1 Oleiphilaceae bacterium | reverse complement strand
CTCCTTCTAATTATTAAAGCGCCATCTGCCCCACACAATACGAAAATTATAATTTTTATACAATCAGGTATTTGGCCAGCTTATATAGTAAAAGGATTCCAATATTCGATTTGTATATTTTCGGCATTAATTTATTCTTTTTTATTCTTTTTTAAACTAATTATCTATCTGCTACGCTTTTAACCATTCATAATAGTGCCACTTCTTTGAATATTTTATAGTCGAGAACTCAAATGACTACTTTTGACTACAATATAGACGAGCTAAACGCTGAGTTAAGTGAAAAGTCCCCTCGCGAAATTCTTAAATTTGCTCTATCTAACTTTAAAAACATTGCGATCTCTTTCAGTGGATCCGAAGACGTTGTTTTAATTGAGCTAGCCCATAAGCTAACCGACTCGCTACAGGTATTTTCATTGGATACCGGGCGTCTTCATCCAGAAACTTACCGTTTTATAGACCGTGTCAGAAATCATTACGACATTGATATAGAGCTAATGTCGCCACAACCAGAAAAGCTGCAAGAACTAACTAAAGCTAAAGGGCTATTTAGTTTTTATGAAGACGGACACTCTGAGTGCTGCGGGATTAGGAAAATCGAGCCCTTAAAAAGAAAGCTTGCTACGGTTGACGCTTGGATCACCGGTCAACGAAAAGACCAAAGTCCGGGAACACGTTCCAACATAGCCGTCGTCGAAATCGATGAAGCATTTTCTGTCGGCGATAAAAAACTGATTAAATTCAACCCTCTCGCCAACTGGACCTCTGAAGAGGTATGGAATTATATCCGCATGTCAGAAGTACCTTACAACGAGCTTCATGAAAAAGGATATATCAGTATAGGCTGCGAGCCCTGCACACGCCCGGTACTACCCAATCAACATGAACGCGAAGGGCGCTGGTGGTGGGAGGAAGCCACACATAAAGAGTGCGGCCTGCATGTGGGGAATATTCAGAAGTAACAAGTTACAAGTTACAAGTTACAAGTTACAAGTTATAAATTATAAGTTATAAATTATAAGTTATAAGTTATAACTAAAGTGTAGATAATAATGGAGTATTCGAAATGGATTTCGAAAAACTTGAGGTTTGGAAACGCTCTTCTAGGTTGTGCTGTGAAATCTACAAAGAGCTTTCCAAACTAAATGATTATGGATTTAAAGATCAAATAACTCGCGCCTCCCTTTCCATATCCAGCAATATTGCTGAAGGCATGGAACGCATTTCATCGAAAGAACGCTGCCAATTCTTAAGTTACGCAAAAGGTTCTTGCGGCGAGGTTCGAACACAAATATATATTGGCATTGAGATTGGCTATATCAATCCAGATCTAGGGAAAATCTGGATTGTTGAATCTAAACAGATTTCGAAAATGCTATATGGACTAATACACTCCATAAAAACTTAAATACATTCCGTCACATACTTTTAACTTCCAACTTTTAACTTTTAACTTTTAACTTTTAACTTAGTATGTAGGCAGCTCAATCCCCTCAAACAGCTCACCCAGCTCCGCCTTGTTGCTATGACGGTGGTACGCCTCATCCACAATGTCTTTAGTTAAGTGTGGTGCAAAACGACTAATAAATTCGTACATATAACCTCGTAAGAAGGTCCCTTTTCTAAAGCCTATTTTGGTGGTGCTTGGACTAAACAGTTTACTGGCATCTAGCGCGACCAAATCACTGTCATTATTTTCGTCGTAGGCCATTTTCGCAATAATTCCTACCCCTAACCCCAGTCTCACATAGGTTTTAATGACATCGGCATCGGCTGCGGTAAAGACCACATTCGGATTTAGCCCCTTACTCTTAAACGCATCATCCAGCTTTGATCGACCGGTGAAGCCGAAGACATAGGTCACGAGGGGAAACTTAACCAGCTCTTCAAGCGTCAATTCCGACAACTGAGTTAATGGATGATTCTTAGGAACAATGACACAACGATTCCATTTATAACATGGCATCATAATGAGATCAGAAAAGTGATCTAATGCTTCGGTTGCTATTGCGAAATCGACTGTTCCATCTGATGCCATCTCAGAGATCTGCATTGGCGTACCTTGATGCATATGTAGTGAAACATCAGGATACTCCTGAATAAAACTACGGATGACACTCGGTAAGGCATAACGTGCTTGTGTATGTGTCGTCGCTATCGCGAGATCACCTTTTCGCTCATTACTAAATTCTTGCGCAATCTGTTTAATGCCTTCAACTTTACGCAGAATCTCACCCGCCACCTGAATAATGGTTTCACCAGCCGGCGTAACTCGTGTGAGATGCTTGCCACTGCGTGCAAAAACTTCCACACCCAATTCATCTTCCAACAGCCTAATCTGCTTACTAATGCCCGGTTGCGAGGTATATAAACTTTGGGCGGTCGCAGACACATTCAAATCATGGTGAGCTACTTCCCAAATATAGCGTAGCTGTTGTAGTTTCATTCCCCCTCCCGGTGTCACTGAATAGATCAGCTTATCTAAACAAATTAGAATAAAAATATAAACAAATATTCCTTTTCAGAATAGATCAAACCATATAAATTTACTAATTCTGTTCGTTTATTCCTTTATAAGGTAGTGTAGACCAATTTTATGGAAACACTGTTATATATTTTAGCTGGTGCTGGCGTGGGTTTTGCCGTTGGTGTCACCGGTGTGGGCGGGGGTTCATTAATGACGCCCTTGCTTCTTCTTTTTGGTTTCCCTACTAACGTTGCAATCGGCACAGACCTTATCTATGCCGCTCTAACAAAGGCTGGCGGCGTATTT
>JBFKTM010000594.1:0-2777 GCA_041636295.1 Oleiphilaceae bacterium | reverse complement strand
CAAACTTTCAATAGGTGTATTCAGTGTGTTCGTCATATGCGACTGAACTGCAGTCAACCCATTGGTGCAGCTTGACGCCCCTACACCTCCGGCAATCGTCTCATAGTAATCCCACTCACGATCATCACTGGCAACCTCACTGGAGAGTTTCCCCTGCGCCCCTATATTCACACGGTGCCGCGCCCCCATGGCAACATTGTTCATTGTCCCCTGACTCGCGGCCGGTATTCGCTCAGGCGCTGCTTTTGCCAATGCACCAAAAATCACATCTACCAACCGTGTACTGGTCTCCACATTACCCGCCGCTACTGCAGCAGGATAACTCGCACTGACTAACGAGCCCTCTTTTGCAATCAATTTAATCGCATCAAATGCCCCGGCACAAGCAGGCGTTTGCGCAGGCATAAGACACCTAAACGCGTAGTAGGCCGCAGCTGCCGTAACGCTCATGGGGCAGTTAATATTACCGCGGGTCTGTGATGCTGAGTCAGAAAAATCCAAAATGACATTTCCATCCTTGACACTCAACATCAGATGAATCTTCAGCGCTATTTCACCAAACCCGTCCGAATCCATTACATCTTCAAACTGGTAACAGCCGTTTGGTATTTTTATCAATGAAGCATGGGCCAAACGTCGGGCATACTCATTAAGAGAAACAATACCCGATACAAATTCATGTGCACCCATCTCCATTATCAACCGTTGCAATCGCTCTACCCCCGCCCGATTGGCACTTATTTGAGCCTGAAAGTCACCCAGAATCTCACTCTCTTCCCCTTCACCGGTAAATACCAGCTTTTTCCAGACACCTTCAACACGCTTACCAGCACGTATTATAAGTTGCGGTTCAATTAACACTCCCTCCTCTTCCAAGGTACAGGAAACAGGCATTGAACCAGGCACTGACGCACCAATATTGGCATGATGTGCTCGATTGGCAATATAAGCCATTAAATTGCCATTGATAAACACGGGCGCAACCACGGTAACATCAGGTAAGTGGGTTCCCCCCAAAAATGGATCATTCATTACCAGCATGTCACCTTCACACCACTCAATTCGCCCGACAATATCCTTCATTGCATAGGCCATGCTGCCAAGGTGCACAGGAATATGTGCCGCTTGGGCACACAAACAGCCGGAGGCATCGAATACGGCACAGGAGAAATCAAGTCGATCCTTGATATTGGGCGAGAACGCCGTGCGTTTCAACACAACCCCCATCTCGTCACAAACAGCCTCGATGCGACTATTAAAAAGGTTTAACTCAACCCCATTCATACCTGCCCTCTTTCTTTCTTCACACGCGATCGTATGTCACTGTTTAACGAATATGGTTCATCGGCATACAGACATAATAGAGTAGTACCGTATACACCTATATTAACGGGATACATCCGAAACCTCACCTACACCCACTAAAATGGCGAGTTATTGCCAAAAAATCAAAATACCTTTAGTATTAGCTTCCGTTCAGGCAGCCATCGCTGCCTTTTTGCGTTTGTGGACTCGTGTACATTCTGGATGAGTATTTTATGGCAGAACAACCTTTAATGAACACCTATGGCCGTCTTCCTATCGCTTTTGAAAGAGGTGAAGGTAGCTGGTTGTTTGACACCAATGGCAATAGGTATTTTGACACGTTTACCGGCATTGCCGTATGCGGTCTTGGCCATACTCACCCAGCCGTAACCCAAGCCATTAAAGATCAAGCCGGACGATTAGTACACTGTTCCAACCTTTATCACTCGCCGCTTCAAATAAAACTGGCCCAGGAACTCTGCCAATTGTCTAATATGGACAATGTATTTTTTTCAAACTCAGGTGCCGAGGCAAATGAAGCGGCAATTAAGATTGCTCGCCTCTACGGCCACAACAAAGGCATTGACACGCCGACGGTTATCGTTATGGACAATGCCTTTCATGGCAGAACCATGGCAACACTAACGGCCACGGGAAACCGCAAAGTACAAGCCGGATTCGAACCCCTGGTCAGTGGGTTTGTCAGGGCACCGTTCAACGACATCAAAGCCATTGAAAATATTGCGAAGTCCAACCCTAACATTGTCGCCGTCTTACTAGAGCCCATTCAGGGTGAAGGAGGCCTATCTATCGCAGAGCAGGCCTACATGACATCATTGCGGTCAATTTGTGATGAACATCAGTGGCTTCTAATGCTCGACGAAGTTCAAACCGGAAATGGACGTACCGGCCATTATTTCGCTTTCAGCGACTACAACATCATGCCTGATGTTGTAACAACCGCCAAAGGACTTGGCAATGGCTACCCAATTGGTGCCTGTCTGGCAAAAGGCATCGCTGCCGAGACCTTCTCGCCAGGTAATCATGGCTCAACATTTGGTGGAAACCCACTTGGCTGTGCTGCTGCATTAGCGGTGATTGAACAAATTAAAAAGGAAAATCTCGCCGGGCGAGCAGCCGTTCTTGGAGAGAAAATACGCCAAATACTGGAAGAAAATTTAGGCAACGTTGACTATATCTCCAGTATACGCGGAAAAGGCCTCATGATCGGAATCGAAATGAAGGAATCTTGTCCTGAGTTAGTACCACTTGCAAAAGCCGCTGGTATTCTACTGAACGTCACCTCCGAAAAAGTTATTCGTTTACTGCCTGCATTGACGATGACAGACGAAGAGGCCGTATTTTTAGCAGAGTCGGTGGTCAAGATCATCAAACTTTATGCAGCTGATGACCGGAAATCACCTAGACAATAACTCAAGCATAAAACAGCCAATCAATCCATTTTAAAAAAT
>JBFKTM010000593.1:0-2777 GCA_041636295.1 Oleiphilaceae bacterium | reverse complement strand
GTTTTTTTGAATTAATCTACTTTGATAACGGTATTTGGAAACCTGAAAAAGGAAACTCTTTTGGTCAGGAACTGATTTCAACCATGACTGATCAACTTGATGGCGAAATGAAACTATCATGTACAGATATAGGAAGTGAATACACTTTTATTCTAAAAAACATTGAAGAAGACAACCAAGAAAAAGTCTGAATCTACCTTCCAAAAACACCTAATTGTTTGTGCAATTTCTTTTTTAGCAAAAGCTGACTATAACTTATGATAAGAAGAGCAATCTAAACCGAGGATACGCAATGACTACACCGGACATTTTAGTTAGAGACTACATGAAGCCAGTCACCGAGTATTTTTCACCCAATACCAGTGTTGAAGAGGTCGTAAAGATCCTAATGAAAAACAAGCTCGTAGGCGCACCGGTTCTGGATGAAAACAAGCAGCTTATTGGTTTTATAACCGAAAAAGATTGCCTCAAGCAAATGGTTAACGATAGTTATTACAGTCAAGATCATCAGGTCGCCCGAGATATTATGAGAGAGCACCCGCTTTCGGTAGCACCGAACTCAGATATCATCTCTCTGGCTGAAGAGATGATCGGGCGACGCCCAAAGCTCTACCCCGTGGTAGAAAACGGGAAAGTTATAGGCCTGATAACACGGTCTGATGTACTTAAAGCACTAAGCAAAGCAAGAATGCAGTCACACGGTCATTAGTTTTGATGCTTGCAGCCTTTCAGTTATCGCTTGAGGACTTTTCTCACGTCTGATTGTTTGAAAAAAGTCCTCCGCATCAGAAAAATGGCGTCGCAGATAGTGCAACCATTGTTTAAGACGGCCAGCCGCACACTGCGGCTCCATCTCCTCGACCACTCTTTGAAAAAACACAGTCAGTGCATCATGCAGTAGTAACCAGTCGGGGTCCGTATAGTTTAAGCCCTGAAGTCGTGCCTTACACTCGCTGGCCAGATAAGGGTTGCTGATTAAGCCGCGACCAATCATTACATCACTACAATGGCTTTGTTGCTGGCACCGCTCATAGTCTTGGAAGCTCCATACTTCACCATTCGCAATAACAGGAATAGTGACTACCTCTCTAATTTTGGCAATCCAATCCCAGTAGGCCGGCGGCCGATAGCCTTCTGTTTTTGTACGGGCATGCACTATCAGCTCTTGCGCTCCGCCCTCCTCGATCGCCGCTGCACACTCAAGCGCCAGAGACTTATCTTCGTACCCAAGCCTCATTTTGGCGCTTAACGGGCTCTTACCATCTAACGCACGCCTTGTTGCCGAAACGATCTTAAACAGGTTTTCAGGGTCTGTTAGCAACACAGCGCCCCCCTTGTTTCGGTTTACAACCTTGGCGGGACAACCAAAATTCAAATCAACACCGGGTGCACCTAACTCAGCGGCTCTAACCGCATTTTCAGCAAGACATACCGGGTCACTCCCCAATAGCTGCACTCGAACAGGCACTCCCGAACGGGTATACCCGTTATTCCAGAGTTCAGGGCAGGCACGATAAAAAACCTTGTTTGGTAATAGCGTATTGGTTATTCGAACAAATTCCGTCACACAGACATCAATACCACCAAGATCGGTCAATACCTCTCTCATAATGTGGTCGGTGAGGCCATCCATAGGAGCCAAAAATATTCTCACAAACAGCCCTCAATAAGCGTCGAACAATTTTTTTACATCAAATAGCTATAACAGCCAAACAGGGCGCGTATGATATAATCGTTACCGATTTTTACAAAGCCACAAATGAATCTTCGATAGACCGAATATTTATATTCACGTTATATTCTCGACCCTCTCATTTATTATAGGAACGTTATGTTTACCGGAATTGTACAAGGCACCGCCACAGTTAAAACAATTGCTAACAAACAAGATCTATCGAGAATCGTGGTCGAGTTCCCATCCGGTGCGCTCGACAATGTAAAACAAGGGGCTAGCATAGCACTCAACGGCACCTGCTTAACCGTATCCGAGTTCAACGACAATACCGCCTGCTTTGACATAATGATGGAAACACTAAAGGTCACCAATCTGGGCCAAATCAGTGAAGGGAGCATCGTTAACTTTGAACGGGCTGCCCGTATAGGCGACGAAATTGGGGGGCATCTGTTATCGGGGCATATTCATACCCAAGCCCGCGTAGTCACAATTGAGAAGCCCGATAACAATTGCATCATAACATTTGAAGTGCCCGAAACCTGGATCAAGTACATTCTTCCAAAGGGGTTTGTAGCGTTAAACGGCTGCAGCCTTACCGTGGGCGACGTCGTCAACAACCGCTTCAATGTTTACTTGATCCCTGAAACCCTTGATATCACCACATTTGGCACACTTAACCCTAATGACATGATCAATCTGGAAGTGGATCATCAAACACAAACGATAGTCGATACCGTGGAAAGACTAGGTCTAACCGTTTCGCGCTAACGTTTAATCGCTTTAATCACCACAAACTTCTTATTGGATGCAACCAAGGTTGCATTGCCGAACAGTTTCCTTAGTTTAATGTGATAGCCCAGGTGGCGATTTCCAACGATCCACAACTCGCCACCTGATTTTAAACACTGCAGCGACTGCTTAAACATCTGCCATGCAAGGTGCTCACTAACCGTGTTCTGCTGGTGAAAAGGCGGATTGCAGAGAACCATATCAACCGAGTTCTTGCCAACTCCCGTCAAACAGTCGGTCTGGAGAAAGGACGCCGCCCTCCCCTCGCAGTGACTTTCAAAATTTTCACGAGCGCTCGACACAGCCATGTAAG
>JBFKTM010000592.1:0-2781 GCA_041636295.1 Oleiphilaceae bacterium | reverse complement strand
CGACCCAGAAAAATCAGTACCGGATGTTCACCCTGTTTGCTGAAAAATAAAAACGGGGCGGCCCGGGTAATAAACGTAGCCACACCCATCGTTACGATAAACGCCAATAGATAGAGCGTACTCTCCATTACTTGAGCACTCCTTTTTCTTGAAGTTGTTGGCTGCCAAGCAGCAGTGCCAGTGTCAGGCTAATGGAAATCAATAGCATGCTGTTCGAGTCGAACAGTGTGAGTGAGACGACCGCGCATAGCAGGGCGATGCCAAACGGGAACAGCCGTTGTGTCGCTTTGTACTGCTCAATGACCAGTACCATAAACAGGGCTGGCAGGGTGAAGTCGAGCCCCGTAGTATCAAAGGTAATAGTTGAGCCTAGCAGTGCGCCCAACGTACAGCCGATTACCCAGTAGCTTTGATTGAATGCGGTTACCATAAACTGGAAGCGGCCTTCCACGCTGTCATTGCTTTGATGTTGTTGCTCACTTTTTGCGTGATAGGCCGTGAGCAACGAATAGGTTTCGTCGGTTAAACCGAAGATGATATATAGTCGTCGCCACCCTTTGGCTTTGAGGTGATGAATCAGGGAGAGGCCATAAAACAGGTGTCGCGAGTTAAGCAACAAGGTTGTCATGGCCACCTCGGTTAATCCTGCGTTGGCTGCGAGTAGGCCAATTGCCATAAATTGTGCTGCACCGGCAAAAATAACAAGGCCCATCAATGTTGCCCAATACCAGGCGTATCCCTGGTCGGCCAGTAATAAACCGAACGCCATGCCCATTGGCACATAACCAAATAACACCGGCAGCGTGGTTTTAAAGGTATTGCCAATAAGAGACGGTGGCACCGTTGTTTTATTTATGGCGTGTTTGGCATCTACTGTCATCTGTTTTATCGCAGTATCAGTGTGAGAAGAGAGTATATGGTAGTGGTGGGGGCTATTTTCAACAGATTATTGAATTAATAAAGCCCCGAGTAGTTCCCGGGGCTGTGGAGGGAGGTCAGTTTATGGATTCATTTCATACTGATCTTTCAGTGCATAGGCATAGTTTTCCCACATTCGAGTGTCGCGCTCCGCATCAACAGATGGCCGTTTGATCATGCGCTCACAAATAGTTTGCTGAACCAGCGTGGCGCACCCTTTTTGGCCTAGCTGCAGTGCGAACTTGGAGAAGTCGCGAATCATGAAATCGAAAATTTGCTCGATCAAATCATCTTCGATCTCCATGATTTTGGCGTTTTCCAGTATTAACTGTCCGTAAACAACCAAGGTAAACAGCTCGCCGAGTTTCAACAGAAAATCAAAGTCTTTACTCTGCTCTTTGCTCGGCTTACCGGCGACCAGCAGTATCTTCAATAGTCGGATCTGTTTTTTGAAGATATTGACGTTCGGCAGGTCGTACTGGTTGTAGGCTTTGCGGTAATCATGGAATCGCGTTTTACCTAACCCTTTTGTTGCCCCTTGATTAAACAGGAAGTCGTCATTGGTAGGCTCACTCATTCGCGCAATGTCAGGATATTTGGCTGGTTTGAAGAAATAGTTACCCATGAACTTCAGAATCAATGCCATATTGACGTGCACGGTGCCTTCCAGTTTTGGCAGCGCCCGAATGTCTTTGACGGCCATCTCGAAATACATGTTCTTTTCGAACCCCTTGGCGGCCATGACATCCCACAATAAATTCATCACCTCTTCACCCTGGGTGGTGACTTTCATCTTGACCATTGGTGTAAACAGCAAGTAACGACGGTCATCCGGATTGGCGCAACGCATATAGTCAATCGCCCGCTGAGCGAATAGCTTCATTGCAGACAGACGCGCATAAGCCTCGGTGAACAGTTGCTTGATATGTACAAAGTCAGTGACGTAGTGATCAAATAAACGGCGATGTGAAGCGTGGTTGATCGCCTCATAATAGGCATGTGAACAGATGCCGATGGAGCCCCAGCCCAAATTGAACTTACCAACATTGACGGTGTTAAGTGCCATATCCCAGGCTTCTCGTCCTTTTGCTAATATATCCTCTTCCCGGATGGGGTAGTTATTGAGGCGATACTCGGCAACATAATTCTGGGAGTTAACTACGTTTTGTACCAGCTCATAATTTTCGTGCTGTGAATCGACCACAAAGAAAACGTATTCATCGGTGTCAGTCAGTTTGCCGAAGGTGGAGACCAGTGCCGCCTTGTTACCGTTACCAATGTAGTACTTGCTGCCGTTAGCCAGGTAAGTACCATCTTCCTGCTGGGTCAGGTGCATGTCGCTGGAGTAGATGTCAGCGCCATGCTCTTTTTCAGATAAGCCAAAGGCAAAAATGCCACCCTCTTTAAGTAGTTTCGCGGCACGCTTTTTAACGGTTTCGTTTTCGCTGATCCAGATAGGCCCTAATCCCAGGATCGTGACCTGCCAGGTATACCAGTGGGCTAAGCCATAAAAGCCAAATATTTCGTTAAGTGCACAGTTGCGAAAGGTGTCCCAGCGGCAGTCTTTAGTGCCATATTTTTCGGGCGTCAGAAAGGTTGCGAATAACTTCTCTTTCTTCTCAAACTCAAGAAAGTCGGCATACCATGTACGTTCGTGATCATCTTCTTTCAGTTTGGCTTTGCCACGATCTTCAAAGAACTGAATAGTTTTTTTCACCAGATCTCTTGATCGTTTATCGAGGTGGTCATAGTTTTCCAGCTTTGGATTCAATATGACTGAGGTTCTCTTTGCCGATTGATTCGATGCGGGGCTCTTGTTGAAAAGAAAGTTATTCGGTAGATCTAGCAGTTTCATTCGGATTT
>JBFKTM010000591.1:0-2788 GCA_041636295.1 Oleiphilaceae bacterium | reverse complement strand
TGCCATGGTGGAATTTTCTATCTCAATACCGGCCACATTGTTTTTGGCGGTATTGTTGCGCACCACAATGTTGTTCGACTGGCCAACGTAGATACCAGCATCGGCTGAGCCATACGCATAGTTGTGTTCCATCAGGATATTTTGGCTCTGCAACGGATACAGACCGTAGGCACCGTTATTCTCCTCCAGCGGCCCTTCCCATACCGTGGCGGTATAAGCGATGTGCACACCATTGGCACCAACCACCTTAATGCCGTTCTTATTGGCTTCATATACACCAAAATCCCGAATGGTGAGGTCATTGCCCCCTTCAAAGCGGAAGGCGTCATCACCCGTCGCGCCAATAAAGTTTAGCCTTGTCTCATTGATGCCATAGCCGGTCAGGGTAATACCATTGGTCGCCGCAACAGTGATGGTTTCATTAACAACAAAACTACCCTGCGGCAACACCACCACCGCATTATCAGCCACTTCAAATAACGCCAGCAGAAGCTTATTGGTAATGTCATCGCCATCTTTGGCATCCGGTGCAACAAAGATTGCATCGGCAGGAAACACGTAACCAGACGTCGAGACTTTGCTCGGGTCAATCACCGCACCGCCTCCGGATTGGTTACCATTGGCTACGGCCACTGCGCCATCCACAATGGTGGCAACCTCTTCTTCATCGCCATTTATTTTTATTTTGCCCCCAGATAAAAGCAGTGAGCTTGAGATAGCCGCGCAGAGCACAGCCTTGCGCCATGAGTGCGTGTTCAGGTGGTTATTCATTGATCTTTCTCCGGCTTGTATTTTATTTTTGTTATGTAACTACTTGCCCGTTCAATCCTACAACCCCGTTATTCTGCGACATGATCGCAGAACCTATCCGAGCGATAGATCCTACGGCCAGGCCGTAGGATGATGTCGGGGGAAGTCGTTACTTTGTTGTTCTAGTTTTTGTTTTCAGGCCCGCTAGAATTGATATACATCAAGTGCGGACTAACAAGGAGGAGCGTAATAAAATGTCACGTTTGATTCGATTGAATGCAGTGTGCAAATCCTGAACATCACTGTGCAATTAATATATTTTCTGATATATCAATAAATTAGAACCTGCTATCGGCGGACAGTTTCAACTGTGCAAAATTTGAAATTCAAATAATCAGTCAGTATCCATAGTACTATTTAACCGTTTTGATTGGCGGTACGCCGTCGGCGGCTGTTCGAATATCTCCTTGAAGGCTCGGTTAAACGAGCTCAAGGTTCGATAGCCAACATCCAGCGCAATATTCAAAATAGGGGTTTCCGGCTCACGAATCAGCCGCTCCCCCGCCTCGGCAATCCGCAACTGATTGATATAGTCATTAAAGTTACGATAGCCCAGCTTCTGGTTGATCAGCGCACGACATTTATACTCTGGCAGATCAATTTTATCCGACAGCATTTTCAGTGTTAGCCGTTCCGTGCGATAGAAACCGGCTGCCATTACCTGCTGTAACTTGAGGTCGGCATCATCAAATAGTGCCTCTACCTTTTCCTGCCGCTCCGGGCACTCATCAGCCACGATACAGGTTGGCTCGCAAGCAGCCGGCCTCGCCTCAGTCGGCCCAAGCAATACGCCCGTACGCCCCTTCAGTAGGAAATAAGCCGCAATAAGCGCCGAGATAGCCACCACAATCGGCAGGCAGGCTCTGGAACCATACCCGGTGTTGAGAGAGATAGTGACCCACAATACGGTAATCCCCACGATTCCCAGCAAGCCTGCTCGCAATGTTCGCCGGGTTTCTATCAAGTCATCGGACCAGTTGGCAATAACAACCCACAGACCATGCAAGACCACTACGTACTCAATATAACGAGGCAGTTGCCACCCCCACCACTGGAGCCCCCCCATCACCGCTTCGCTGGCACCAAAAGGGCGCGACAGAGCGGGTGCAATAAAGCTATAGAGTGCGAGCCCCGCCCATAGGGAAATCAACTGCGGGCGACGCGCAAAGGCTAACTGGCATAGCAGCCAGAACAGGGCCGGTATCATGGTCATGATGTCCCCAGCCAGCCATTGCCAGGCGGGGTCGATTACGGGGCTAAGTAGAAAGGCGCTGGCGGCAACCAGCATGGCCAAGAACACTTTGGCCACCATCAGGTGCCCGAAATCACGGGCGACAATTAGAAATACAACGGCGATACAACCGAGGCTAAACCCCGTCAAAAACAACACACTCTTTCTCCTTATTTTTATTTTATTGAGAAACGCTGTTCATTCTTGACGCTTAGTTCATTTTATTCAATAGGGGAGTAACCAAATTTTCAAATTAGTAGTATTTCAAATTAGTAGTATTTTCTAACAGAGCCAGTGGGCACACATGACTTTCGAAACGCCCTATCAAGAACAGATAATAACACCAGCTAAATTCAGTCTCTGACTACAGGGGGGGTAGCCAAAGACCTAAATCAGCAGAAATCAGTGACTCACTCAATGGCGTTAATGGAGCTGATATGCTCTAACTTCGTTATCCAGCATCATCGGCAATAGAACGAGTTGTCGTTCCTTCACATACCCCATATCAGCCATTCCTTGAGTCAGTTGCAGTTGCTTTACGGCCTCCCCCTGATCATTGACTTTAAACAGCACCCCCTTCATCCAGTCAGTGACCAGATAGTCGCCAGAGGCGGTCAGTTCGACGCCATCCAGATTTCCTAATGGTGTGCCGCTCCCCAAGCTCTCAATTTTTCCGGTGGCTAAACCGACTCTCTTCAGGTGTCCGGGGACTTTAGTCGTGAAGCCATCAGTCGGCACTCCCCAGGC
>JBFKTM010000590.1:0-2791 GCA_041636295.1 Oleiphilaceae bacterium | reverse complement strand
ATCCAGATTTAGCCCCAAGTGTCTACATCTAACAACCAATTCTACACATACCATTTATCCATATCTGCACACCCCTGATCCAATCCTAAACAATACCCAAAACAACATGACTTTCCAGTTATTTCATGATAACGCTACACCTAACTAGCGTTTATTTTTATAAAAAGCAGCTTTGCTAGATTGATGCAGCATTAAACATTGGAAAAATGGATTCGCTTTCGCGAGGATGACGACGTTTAAGTAAGTGCCAATCGTCACTGACACCCCTTGGGAGCGAACCTTTAGTGACCGTATCTAGTATTCATCCGCAACATTATTCAACCCAATATGATCAAACTGGAAACCCAATAATATCCCAGGCCACGTAATTCACGGTAAAAGAGGTCATTATAGTAGACGATTCGGGTACCGTAATAGGGGTCATGGAGGTAAACATAGCCGTTGTCGTCATACCCATGCAATAGCATATAGCGTCCGTCATAGCTATTACCATAGTGCAATAAAATTGGATTACCGGAATCAATATTAGACCGGATTTCGTGAAAACTCAGCGTTCCTGTCAGCAGGCTGTCGATGCTTCCGAGATTCCAAAGTAACCAGCTGATCTTATCAATCGAAACATCGCCATACCCATAACGATATTCATGATAGTCAATGATGTCGTTTTGAGAGTAGTAGATGTTGTTGTATTTAAAAATCATCTTGGTGGCAGCAGCCCAGTCCCAATGGTCATGTTTGGCAGAGACAAAGGAAATTCGTAATACATTCGTTTCAGGTTGTGTGTCTATTTTACAACCACTGACCAAAACTAAGGTCAGTGCCAAAAAAGCTATTTGTATCGTTTTATACATGTTGGTTCCCATTAAACGCTTCAATTTGGTTCAGTATGGCGAATCCAAGCTGAACAAAAGCTGAATGAGAACTGAATGCCAATGGGGAAATGTGAATTCAATATTTGAGTTGATATTGTGCCAGTTCGGCAGCAAAGTAGATCTGGAAACGAAGCGAATGGATACGAAATGGCAACCAAAAGGACTCTCTCTTTTGGCAATATGGCCAGTACCAAGGCCCGCATGAGATCATTTCAGAAAAGATTTTTAGCCGAGTCAAACTCGACTATACTCGACCTTAAGTGCATTACTCATTAATATGCCTTCACAGGATGCAATGATGGTTCTACGTACGATCTTGTTAACGTCACTATTGCTTATAGAATCCGTTAACGCCGCCACAAAAGAGATTGTGTTATCAACGTTTGACCAGAGTGCGCCACGCATCGCTGCAAGCGAAATGATCGTGCGAGCGCTTTATAGAAAGCTAGATATCGACCTGGTTATAGAGCGGCACCCGGGGAGCCGGGCGTTGGTACTTGCAAATTCTGGTAACCTAGATGGAGTGCTTGTGCGTACTACCGTTATTGAGCACTCTTTCGACAACCTGGTTAGAGTCCCGTATCCCATCGCCCAGATTAAGTACGCAGCTTTTGCCAAGAGAAACCGGTCTATTAACGTTGATGGATGGGACTCGCTTAAGCCGTTTAAAATTGGAATTGGGCGAGGCATTAAATTAACGGAAGAACGCACCATGGGGCTAGACCGGCTCATTGTAAATAGTTACAAATCCCTTTTTAAGATGCTCTATCTGGATAGGGTGGATATTGTGGTGTTCACTGAGCTTGACGGATTATATGCGCTCAAAGGTATGGACCTTCACCACGGTATACAAAAGCTGGACCCGATACTGGAAGTTGTACCCTCCTATCACTTTCTTCATAAAAAACATCACTGGCTTATCAAGCAACTTACTGACCTGATGCAGAAAATGGATGACAGTGGTGAGCTTCAAGCACTAATTCATGAGTCAGAGTTGGCTGTCATTGAATCGATGCCCTAGCTCACCCTAAGCAATAAAGACTCAATGACGTTAGTATTGATGCATAAGGGGGGGCGCGCCCTCACTCGCGGCATGAAATATTATAATCAAACGCTTTGTAAACAACACGACCAGCAAAATACCCTGAATGAAAAGAGTAGGAATATTTACTTGCCCGTCGCTTGTCTGACCTCTTTGAGATTATCGCCTTCCAGTATGAATGCTTGACCAAACCCTTTCACGTAATTGCCTGCTTTGGGAATCAATTCAAATAACTGAAAGTCAGGCAGTGTGCGGAGCAGCTCTACGGTGGGGCCGTGCCAGCTTTGAAATGCGTCCATCAGTTCACGCCACTGACTGTGTTCTCGTGCTATGGGGCGGGCATCACAGTCTAGTGTTAACCGTTTGCGGGCGAACAGGTTTTTGGCATCTTGTTCGTTTTGAATGAAAAACAAAGAGAGCCGGGGGTGGTGCAAGATGTTTGCTGTGTGGGAGGCGAGTCCACTGATGAAAATATAGTAACGCCCCGAAACTCTGACGTAGGGCGTGTAACTGGCCTCGGGGTTGCCCTGTGGGTTTAACGTTGCCAGCTGAACGGTTTTAAACTGGCTAATCAGATGTTCGGCTTCTTCTAGAATAGCCTCTGCATCAAAGGAGGGCTGTTGAGGTTCGTCTGGTTTCGGCATAGTGAGTCACTGATCTCTTGATAGCAATGGGTTGTCCTAAGTATAACCTGATCGAAAGCTTAACATTAACGATTACAATCGCTGTCTGTTGGGGGCTAGGTTAATTCATAACGGAGAATAGCACCTCCACTCCAAGAGAGAGGTGCCGGTAGTTAGTTCTTATCCAGAAACTGGGTAAATGCCCCGTCGTCATCCTGTGACTTGATCACAGGACCCATTAATTTCAACGACTT
>JBFKTM010000589.1:0-2792 GCA_041636295.1 Oleiphilaceae bacterium | reverse complement strand
CTTTTCTTTTTGTTTTAATGATCGGTTTAGACTTAACTAGCGCTCTCTGGGTTTCGGCGAGCTCTTCATTTAGCTCTATAACGGATGCATTCTAATCAGTGTTCATCCAGAAATGTTTTTCGTTGTCCTTCGGCTTGACCGAAGGAACCACAAGTCGTGGAAATTAATGGTTCCTGTGATCAAGTCACAGGACGACGAAGGGGAATTTTTCGTGTTTCTGGATAAGAACTGATTAATTACGCTAAACTTGTAATAACCATAAATTAACGGGGCTAGATTTCTAAAAAGTGTTGAAACGTTTTTTTAATCTATGCTTGGCGCTTAGCCTAACGCTTTCTTTCAGCGTTCGGGCCAGTGAGAGCGTGGTCTGGTTACAGGTCGATGTGCCGCCATTCTATATTGTTGATGGTGAGTATGCGGGGCAGGGGATTGTTGACCAGATTTCCAGTTTATTGCAGCGTCGCTTATCGCAATATTCTCACAAATACCAAATAGCCTCATTTAAACGAGCTGAGCAGCTTTTCAGATATAGAGGTGTTGCTTACCATGCCTCTTATTTTAAAACCCCGGAGCGACTGAAGTTTGCTTATTTTTCGGAGCTGCCAACCACGCTATCACCGCCCATTGGCATAACGATAAAAAAGGAAAATTTGCCTCGCTTTGAAACCGACACGCCCCTTTCTCTCTCTGTATTGATGCATGACAAAACGATCAGGGGCGGCGTGGTCAAAGGGCGCTCCTATGGTAAAGCGATTGACGCGTTACTTGCACGTCATGAAAATGACTCCAATATGTTTTTTCGCAGTACAACTCGCATCTATAGCGGAAGTTTCGGGATGTTGATGGCTGACCGTTTTGATTATCTTCTCGGTTATCCTGCCGAAGCGGTTTATGTCTCACAATTAGAGAAAACGCATGATGTGATTACGTTACCCATTCAGGAAAGCCAGAATTATCTTCGTGGCTATATGGCCTGTTCGAAGAATGAATTGGGTCGAGAAATTATTGATCAAGTCGATCAGATTCTGCGAGAAAAGCTTGGCACAGAGGCGTATAAGGCCATTTTTCAGCGATGGTTGGATGATTATAGTGTTAAGCCGTTTAGTGACGCTTATGAGGCAATGTTACTTGAGACCCTTGGAAGTCAAGGCGTTATAAAATAAAAAGGTAGGGCTCTCAAAGAGGGCTGTAATACTGAAACAGCCCCTTTGGTATCGATTACATGTTTTACTCTATTCCAGTGTCGACGTCTGCCAACGTGACTAAAACCTGCTCAATTTTCACGCCTTCCAAATCAATAACTTCAAATTTGTAACCCCCGTGAATCACATAGTCTGTGCGTTTAGGGAGTTTTTTGAGTCGGTGGATAATAAACCCTGAAATAGTTTCATATTGGCTTCTATCTGGAAAGTCTGCGACTTCCAGGTAGCGGGCGACGTCATTAATAGGCGTTAACCCATTCACTAGCCAGGAGTTGTGGTCGCGTTTCACAATTAACTCTTCACCTGCCGGTGTTAAGAGCTCACTCATAAAACTACCCAGAAGATCTTTTACCGTAACAATACCGACAATCAGCGCGTATTCGTTAACAACAACAGCAAACGGCTGTGGCGCTGTTTTAAATGCGTTGAGTGCGTCAGATAAGTTGAGTGTTTCTGGTAAATAGAAGATATTGTTATCGATCATTTCAGGCAGAATTTCGGCCTGCTCTCCCTTAAGCACCAAACGCAATATCTCTTTAGATTCGGTGACGCCTTTTAATTTATCTAAACTACCGTCGCAAACCAAAAACGCATTGTGTGGATGGTCGACCACTTTTTGACTAATGACTTCACTGCTGTCCGAGATGTCAAAATAGACGATCTGGTCGCGTGGGGTCATGGCACTTGATAAAGTGCGGGACTCCAGCTCGAACACATTTTCTATCAGCTGATACTCTTGTTGTTGCAACCCACCCGACTCAAGACTTGCTCCTATGGTGGCGACAACATCCTCCGTGGTAACGATCTCCTTTTGTTCAATCGGTAGATTTAACAGTCGTAATACGGTGTTGGTAATACCATTAAAGAAAGCTACAAGAGGGGTCAGCGCAAAGGTGACCCACCGCATGAAGGTGATGATTTTAACGGCAACCGCCTCCGGCATTATCATCGCCAGGCGTTTTGGCAGAAGGTCTGCAAAAAGAATAAACAACGCGGTGATGGTGCAGAAAGATAAGGTGAAACTGATCTTTTCGAGCATTGGGCCTGCATAAATGTAGCTTACGATTTCTCGAATATAGGGGGTTAAGGCCTCTTCGCCGAGAATTCCGCCTAATATAGCGATGGCATTCAGGGCTATTTGAATCATGGCAAAAAATGCCCCAGGCTTCTCTTGCAAGCTAAGCACTTCTGCCGCTTTACTGCTGCCTTCATCAGCCATAACCATTAATTTTATTTTACGTGCAGCCGCTACCGCTATTTCAGACATCGCAAAAACAGCACTAAATAAGATCAGCAAAAATAGGTTCAATAAGTCGACCACGAAGAGCCCCTGTACATAAACAGCAAAGCGTGCATTATACGTCCGAAACGTTAAAACACACTCACACTAAATGAGCAAACGATCGAAATTTAAGGCGATTAATCTGTTTTTTGAAAGAGGAATTGAGTAGCCGCATATTAAACTCGTTTTTGTCATATTCCTTGGAAACCTGCTTCAGAGGAGTATGAGGAAATTTCATAATACGTTTGGAAATTACCCGGATATTAGTGGGTATCTAGCCTTTATTGGGTTCGCTTTCTTATAACGGT
>JBFKTM010000588.1:0-2794 GCA_041636295.1 Oleiphilaceae bacterium | reverse complement strand
AGCAAACTGCCGAAAACGAGTGATAACACCACAGCAATAACCATGGATGACAACAGAGCCTGATGTATTTCACGCTGATCGCCCTTACCCATTGCAAAGGCAACAATATTGGAGGCCGCCACTAATACACCGGTACAGACGATAAAGAAAAAATGGAAGATAGCCGCGCCCAATCCGCCACCCGCCAACGTCTCAACGCCCAACATGCCCATCAGAATAGTATCAATAAATCCCATGGACGCTTGCGCCAGCTGAGCCACAATCAGTGGCAGCGCCAATTGAACTATTTTAGAAACTCTGGGCATTTTTTATCCAAAACCAAATGAAGGAACCGCCGATCAGCGTTTCCAAGATTAAAAAGAGACTTGAAGCCATTAATAAGTTGCAAAAAATAATCATTTGTTCACTTTTATACAAACGATTTATTTTTTAATATGCATGAGTTTTACTCACTCATAGAAGTACTGAGACGACATGAAACCAATCAATCGCGATCTCCCGCCACTTAATGCATTAAGATCATTTGAAGCCGCAGCACGACATCTTAGCTTCACACTGGCCGCAGAGGAGTTAAGCGTTACCCAGGGAGCGATCAGTCGACAGGTAAAATTACTTGAAGAGCACCTGCGTTGCACCTTGTTTGTTCGTAAAACACGTGAGTTGGCACTGACGCCTGCCGGCTATCAGCTATTACCAAAACTCACCAAAATGCTGGACGAGTTGGCAGCCATATCGAAACAACTTCGAAATCCAGAATCCAATGAACTGAAAATCAAGGTATCCCCTACTTTCGCTATACGCTGGTTGCTGCCAAGGATGAAGCAGTTCGAATTGCAAAACCCGGATATTCCTCTACGTGTGACAACCTCCTGGCAAACATCTGATAGCGATGAAGAGCTAGACCTTGAATACTACGACCTGGTACTACATAGCGGACACTTCCCATTCAAGAGCCGTTATGCCGAATTTATTAGTGATGAAAGCATCGTGCCTGTCTGCGCACCGGGGTACATCTCCAATGAGAATCCATTGGCCAATTTTGAGGATCTGGCACGGGCTACACTCATTCACCCCACGCTGGCCCATGAAGACTGGAAGCGATGGCTCGGTGAATTGGGTTTACCCCATATCAATGCAGACAACGGGCTCGATTTTGACACACTCGACATGGCAATTACGGCTGCCGTCGCCGGGCACGGCATCACCGTAGCAGATTCTATATTGATCAAAGATGAGCTGGATGCAGGACGACTGGTTATTCCATTTAACCAGCCGGTAAAAAGCCAATTTGCCTATGGAATTCTGATCAGGCCTGAAAAACGGAACCTGCACAAAGTCGCCCGATTCAGAAACTGGCTACTCAGTGAGGTTCAACAGGATGAAAAAGAGATTATCGTGACGTGATCTGCAACGGCTCCCAACCGGTCATATAACCCGATGCATCGCGGGTCGCTACCGCTGAGGCATAAGGCTCCTGTTGCACCAGGCGGGTCAATCCTTCGAGGGTTTTAACCGGCACATCCACGATCATAGAGTTCACCAACCATGCCGGTACATTCCCTCCAGGATCAGCATGTTGAGTCCACTCTATGCGGGTATGCTGCTGATCCAACACCGTTAACAAGTAACGCCCTTCGAACGCAGCGATTCTGACATTGTCTGTTTTCTTATAGTAATCAGGGCGATTGGTCAGCGTATAGAGCACCTGATTCGCTGCTATGTCTTGCTCAATAGTGACCTCCAATACCAAATCACGGTCTTGAGTAGGCCAGGGGAAATCATTGACTTGATAAGTATTTCTCTGAGAGAAGCCGGTACTGTCCAGAATTTCTGCACGCAGGCAACCATGAATCCACAAGTCACAGGCATCAGGGTCTGCAAGCACAGCCATTACACTATCCAGCGATGCCGGGAGCACCGTTACTGCCTTGATTGCCTTAATATTGGAGTCCTGTTTAACCGCTGTTTTCACACTTATTTCGCCTTCACTGTAAACGGTTTCCCAATTCTCAGACTCGGCATTGGCAATACCATGCCAGAGCAGCATAACGGCAGTAGAGAAGCTAAAAACGCCCAGTAATCCAAAATTTTTCATCTAAACCTCTTTCCTCAGGTATTGTAACTCTGCAATAACGCTAGACTAAGGCTACCGTGCAGCTATCACATCGATAAAAAGGCGTACTCCTTTCGTTTTTTATGAGAGCCCGATCACAATCTTAGCCAGATTACGCTAAGACTAATGACCCTGCCCTGCTCCGCTAATATGATTTGCAGTACTTGCCTTAGGCGACGTGACGGAGCGTTAGATGTTGTTGCAAACCAAATTATTCATACCTCAAATCCGAGAGGGACTTATTCATCGCGCCGAGTTGATCGCACAGCTCGATGAAATATTCCAAACAGGGATGGCCACTGTGTGTGCGCCGCCAGGATACGGTAAAACAACATTGATCACTCAGTGGCTTGGTCTAAAAAACACCCGCCACTGCTGGGTCTCTTTAGACAACAGGGATAACGACGCCTCCGTTTTCTGGCAATACCTGATTACCGCCATTGCCCAGTTAGACAATCGTTTTATCAGCCACGCCTACTCCAGCGAATCACGACCACTGAACACAACCGATCTAACTATCAGGATTGATGCCCTGATTGCAGAGTTAATCGAGTTTTCGCGCACCTGGAAATCCCCCAGCCAATTTATTCTGGTACTGGATGACTATCATGTGATTAGTAACCCCGCGATACACGATCAACTCAATCACTTTATCAATTACACACCCGACTGGTTGAAATT
>JBFKTM010000587.1:0-2798 GCA_041636295.1 Oleiphilaceae bacterium | reverse complement strand
TTACTCATATCAAGGATCTACCTGGCGTGACATGCAATTCACAACGAGTATAGTTGCTGATGCTTAAAAGGGCCAAAACCCAAGCTTGTGCCAGCCCCATACTGTCATCAATGCGCAATATTTAAACAGCTGTTTGAAAGCCCCATAAAAAAGGGGCTAACGACACCTTTCAATAAGTTATTAAGAAAGTTATCCACAGATACTGTTAATAAACCAAGCAGCGCGCTAACCCGCTCCTTCTATCACTACGGCGGGTTTCTGCCACGTGACTTCATGGCCAGGCTCAGGGTGACGAGGTACTAAACGTGCTAACAGCAGTGATACGCCGGCCATCGCGGCTCCCGTCAGAAACACTGCCGCTGGGGAAACCACCCAGAGCAGACCATAGGCGGCGGGTAACACAACGGCTGCGATATGGTTGATGGAAAAAGCGACGCCTGCGGTGGGTGCCATATCCCTTGGGTCGGCAATTTTCTGGAAATAGGTCTTTTGAGCAATGGCCATGGAAAACAACAGATGATCCAATACGTACAAACCCACTGCAATCCACGGATTAGAGACAAATGCGTAGGCGCCAAACACCACCATCAACCCTATATATTCTAGCGTCAGTGCTTTTCTCTCTCCCCAATGAACAATGAGCTTGCCGATTTTTGGCGCAAAGATCATGTTTAGGAATCCGTTAACCAAAAACATAATCGAGATTTCAGCCGCTGAAAAGCCGAATTTCTCGACCATTAAAAACCCGGCAAACACCACAAAGATCTGACGACGTGCGCCCCCCATAAACGTCAGCGCGTAATAGAGCCAATAGCGTTTTCGTACAATCAGTTTTTTATGCTGTTCCACTTTTTCAGGGAAGTGCGGAAAGGCGATCCAGCAGAACAGTGCAATGAGCATGGTAACACCACCACCCAGCAGGTAGAGTGTTTCCATCTCGAACGCAAAAATATCCAGTGTCAGCCACACCAAGGCAAACGAGACTAATCCGGCAAAAGACCCAATGGCCACCATCTGCCCCATTTTATGTGCGGCATGCTCTTTATCAAACCACTGCAACGACAATGATTGATTGATCGTTTCATAGTAATGAAAGCCAATCGACATCAAGACGGTTGTACAGTAAAGACCGACTACCGAAGGAAACAGACCCGTTATCGCAGTGCCGAGCCCCATTAATAACAGTGACGATAGCGCCAAAGTCTGCTCGCGCAGAAACACCAATAACAGCACGGCACCAAAGGCCAAAAAACCTGGAATTTCACGTAGCGATTGTAAAATTCCGATCTCCACCCCGGTAAAGGCCGCACGTTCTATGGCGAAATTATTGAGCAAGGCTTGCCAGACGCCAAAAGAGATTGGCATTGCGGCAGCCATCAAAAACAGTAACATTTCCGGGCGACACCAGTTTTTCATTCCTTGCGCTCCTAACCATTAATTATTGATGGCTACTTTAAATGAGTGAAAAAATGGCGTATACCAACAATCATGACAAAAAGTATCGAGAAACCGCCATATCTACCTCAAGCCATTGCGATAGGCAAAATGCCTCCCCATTGGGCGACCCTTGATTGGAAACACAAAGGGCGCGTAGAAGATATTCCCCGTCGAATCGCGGTGCGAAAGTTTGATCATGAATCCGGGTTTTATGCGCCCTATCACAACCATGGCTGGGGCCAGTTGCTGTTTATTGCAGAAGGATTGATGCAGGTCTCGGCCAAAGGCGCCGGGTATTGGGTGATTCCTCCACAGCGTGCTGTTTGGATTCCTCCCTTTGTTGAGCATGATGCGCTTACCGTCAGGGCCGCCAAGGTTCGCAACGTTTATATTTCGCCCGATGCAGCCATAGACTTGCCTGATCGCTGCCAGGTCATCAATATAACGTCATTACTGCGTGAACTTATATTAGCCTTGGCTGACCTTGATATTCTCTACCATGAAGACGGGGCAGATGGTCGATTAGTGAGCGTTTTTCTCGATCAATTAAAAACCATTCCAGAAGCCCCTCTGCACCTGCCCCACCCCAACAGTAAGCCGCTGCAGAAAATTGCCAACAGCTTGCGCGCAGATCCTGCAGATAAACGCTCGATGGAAGAGTGGGCATCAATATTGGGATTGAGTGCTCGCACCCTCGCCCGCCGCTTTCGTGCAGAAACGGGAATGACCTTTGGCCAATGGCGTCAGCAGGTTCGTTTATTGGCGGCGCTCACTCGAATTGCCCAAGGCGACCCGGTAGCCCACATCGCACAGGATCTGGGTTACGATAGCCAAAGCGCGTTTATCAACATGTTTAGAAAAGCGCTCGGCAAAACACCAGGGCAATATTTTTGATAGCCCGCAGATAGCGACATTCCGCTTCTTCCCTACGCACCGTGTCTCTCGACGACCTGCAGTTTGATAATCTCGGAAACCACGTATCAGGAAGATAATCCATCGGTATTCCATCCCTTTTCTAATTAAGGTATAACGGCCCTATGAGAATCCCAAAACGAATTCCCCCTTTTTGATGACCGCCCATTTACTTAGCCGTCGCGCTTCGTAACTTAAATCATCTATTGAAATAGCCGTATTTGACTACAACACCAAATCAAGCCTCCGGTATGAGTGACTTGAACTGAGGACCTTACAACATGACAACAAACCAAAAGCCTGTTACTGCCGCCCTTCTGGAAAGAGCTCACGATCATATGCCGCTCGGCGTTGCAGATAGCTATCGTTACTGGGGTGAGCAAGACACCGTGTTTGTCAAAAGCATGCAAGGCTGCACTATTACCGATAGTGATGACAAACAGTTTGTT
>JBFKTM010000586.1:0-2799 GCA_041636295.1 Oleiphilaceae bacterium | reverse complement strand
TTACCTACTCTGACCCCTACCCCCCACACAGGTTAAAGGTAAATTTTACTTCTGCGTCGTGGTTAGTTGGGGTTGTTTTTTAGGAGTATGTCTTTGGCCTGGTTGACTTGGGCCGCCAGAAAGTTACTGCCACCGCGATCAGGGTGTAGCTTCTGCATCAGGCGTCGGTGGGCTTCATGTATCTGCTCTTTAGTGGCCCCCTCCTCTAACCCTAGAATTTGCAATGCTTGTGAGACGCTCATCTCCGCCCCTTCTTGAGGCCCGGTACCCTGCTCATCGAAATGATAGTTTTGGCGCTCAGCCTGTCGCCGCCAGTTCTGCCCCAGATGGCGATCTAAAAACGCGTCAAGCACCGCAATCGAGTCACGGTATTGATCAACCGCCAGCTGATAAAGTTGAAACAGCTGTTGCTGACTCATATTTCGTAGACGATGATTCTTGAAAGGCCCATCTAAAACCTCACCATCCATTTCACCGGTATCATGATCCAAGGTCATATTTAGCAGCGAGGTCTCCACCGATGACTGATTGCCCGCGGTCGGACCTTTCGACGCCTGTGCCTGCTGCTTTAGATATTTAAACAGAGGGATATAGCGCAGCAGAGTGGGGAGTTTTTTAACAAAGGGGATAACCGCCGCCGCCAGCGCAGCCAGATAGTGTATCCGACCAGTGAGCAATAATAGCAACAGTACCCCAGCCGCCAGTCCTAGAGCCATAATATAGAGCAACTGGCGACGCTGTTTCGGATTACTGTTGATACCATATCGGATCAGGCTAAATACCAATAGCGCAGCCAAAAAACCAATTACTATATGCATTCACGAGCCTCTTTAAACGGTCTTGTTCATCATGCCACATCAGACATCAAACTATCTCGGACATCAAACTGTCTCGAACACCAAACGATTACTCATATGACCTTATTACAGCTGACGGGTTAATGCCAATACCCGGTCGCCTTTGGTGCGAGAAAAAGACTCCAGCGCTTTACGCCCCCCGACCGCATAAACGGCCACCGCCGTTAACAGATCTTTTAGCCGTTGAGCACTGGCGTTATCAAAATGACAGTGAGCCCCACCCGACAATTTGGCAATATGGGCAAATCCACGAGAGGTGTTGCTATCGGTTCCTTCTTGAAAGAGAAAGACTGGCACATTTAACAACCCTAACTGTCCGGCGAACTCTCCCAAACTATCCACCGACTCCTCCAAGGCATCACCAATAAAGACCACGCCACCGATTTTCTCTTTTTTGGTCTCCGCTAAACTATGTTTCAGTACCCGCTCAATCTGTGTGCGACCAGCCTCGCAACGGACTTTCGCCATGCGTTGTTGCAGCACTTGGGCGCTATTGGTCCAGGGGTAGGCCTTAAATTCATGGTAACCACGATAGTAACAAAGCTGGATATCTAGCGAACCAATCGCCGCCGTCTGCTCAAACATTTCAGCCTGATAGTGACAGGCAATATCCCACAAATGCTCACGACTGGCGGTGGCATCTAACGCAAAGATAAGTCTTCCGTTACTACCACCCGCCTGCTTCGCAGGCAATTGGGAAGCGGCTTTAAGAAATGCATCAATTTCATTTGATGTCGACTTTCTCGCAGGTAATTTATCACTCATATCGCTCACCTTGCACTCATAACTCGCAACGCAATCCCATTAACCAAAGTCAGAAACCCTCATCGTAGCCTTGCATGCAGCGAAGGGGAATCAAGGTTTTTCGCTCTGAGGCTCAAACAACCAACGAAGATCGTTAAAGCTCCGTGGTACAAACCTTGATTCCAGTCGTGTCTCCTTTCATGCAAGGCTACTAAGGTGCATGCAAGTAAGCCAAGTTAATGGCATAGACCCGCTACGTGTCACTTTCAACTTTCAACTTTCAACTTGTCACTTGCCACTTGCCACTTGCCACTTGCCACTTGCCACTTTCTCTCCTGTCTCCCTAATTAAGAGTATGGTAGATTAGCGCGAGTTCAACCTTAAAGTTTTCCCGTTATCGAATTTAAATTGTTGGAGTTTAATTTGATCGTCTATCAAGGCGTTGAAGGCGCTTACTCTCACCTTGCTTGCCAGCATGTATTTCCCCAGCGTGAGGCAACGGCCTGCGAGACTTTTCTCGAAGCGATGCAGACCGTGGAACAGGGCAAGGCCAGTTTAGCGATGATTCCGGTAGAGAACTCGACAGCGGGGCGGGTTGAGGAGATCTATCGGTTGATACCTAAGATGAGTCTACACATTGTTGGTGAACATTTTGAACCGGTCAATCACTGTCTCATGGGATTACCTGAAGCAACATTAGACGGCTTGCGTATGGTCGGCTCACACCCCCAGGCACTGGCACAGTGCAATAATCATATCGCTGAGATGCGCCTAAAAGAGGTGGCCAAACTGGACACCGCAGGTGCCGCACGGGAAGTCAGTGAATCGGGCGATCTCAGCCAGGCAGCCATAGCCTCTTCTCTGGCGGCAGAACTCTATGGTTTGAAAATCTTTCGAGAATTCTTTCAGGACGAGCAAGGAAATACCACCCGTTTTATCATCCTCTCTCGTACCGAGCAGCTCCCCTTATTTACCCCTGAAAAAGCGTATATTACCTCGCTTATTTTCCGGGTACGCAATATTCCTGCGGCACTCTATAAAGCGCTTGGTGGCTTCGCCACAAACGGCGTTAACCTGGTAAAGCTGGAAAGTTATATGCCCGGAGGACGTCTCAATGCCAGCCAATTCCATGTCGATATCGAGGGCCACCTTCACATGCGGCCGATGCAATTAGCCTTGGAAGAGCTGGGCTTTTTTG
>JBFKTM010000585.1:0-2800 GCA_041636295.1 Oleiphilaceae bacterium | reverse complement strand
GGCAGCCGCCCAAAGAGTTTGATAGCGATGCGGATGTGATTAGTCAGGTTTCGTCTGACCCAGAGAGTATCGGTTATATTGACTCTGCCAGTGTAACAGACGGGGTTTCGGTTATCGGCACGTTTTAGCGCGCTCCATCCTTAAGACAGCCACGTCATGAATGATACTACCCGCTGACCAGAGAATAATGGTTAACTGGTTGGCGAGTAGCGGTGATTCGTTGAAGAGGTTGTGATCAAATCCCTATCGCCGCCGCGCGCTCCGTGTGGCAGGCGATACACTCTTAGGTGATCTTCCAATGTTGCCAGGATAACGGCTATAAACCGTTGCCTGGCAACGCTCCCGCATTTTTGCTCCTTAACATTGCTTCACCTATGGCTACCAATTACAACATTGGGTTACTTGATAGTGTTAACTGTGCCGCATTTGCTGGTCGCTTCAGCGATATACTGACAAGCAGGCAATAGCCAATAGGGTGATGCTGTAGTGAGGAGAATAGATATGATGACAACACTTGAAGTCCAAAAACAGCGTCTTTTAGACGAGTTAGTGGAGGCTAGGGAACAAATTAAGGTAGTAAAATCCCAGCCTTTTCCTGACTTCAAGATCTTGAATTACTACACCGACGTGATAAGCAGGAATACACAGCTTATTGAGATGATTGACTACCACTTGTTTGGAGAGCAGTCATCACGAACTAACTCCTGGGCCCATTAAGCTAACTCGCTTAAAACCAGGTTAGCTTAAATCGAATAAAGTGTCGTATTTTGGGTAAGTCATCTATACTCAGATTGATTATAAAAAATGACGAGTATGGAGAACTCCAATGAGCACCTTGGACGCTCAGAAAGCGAGACTGATCGAAGAGATTAACGAAGCCGAGATTCAAATCAGTGCTATTAAGCAGCAGGCGAGCCCCAACCTTCGCATTCTTAATTACTATTATGATGTTATGGCCAGAAACCGTCAGATGATATCTGTGTTAGATAAGCATCTTGGGATTGGCCAACAAGACGGGCTCCTAACCCGCCAGCTAGAAAAGCCCTAGAGGCTTACAGTCAACTTAACTATCAACACGTGGCTTAGGTGTCATTCGTTCTCTGGCCCGCTTGGCTAGTGCCTGATCGGTGGTTCTTTCCAATATTGTTACTTTATGGTGCAGTGCGGACTTTGCCAGCATATGTGCGGTAACCGGTGCGGTAATGATCAGAAACAGGGTAATTAGCAATTCATGCAAACTTAAATAACCTTGCCGGTAGGTCACGAGCACAATGGAAGCAATGAGTAGGCAGCTCATACCGAGTGTTGTTGCTTTGGTTGGGCCATGCAGGCGGGTAAAAAAATCAGGCAGCCTGTCCAAGCCAAAGGAGCCGACAAATACAAAGCTTGCACCAATGATCAGAAATACCGATACGATTAGTTCAATCCAAAATTCCATTACAACTCTCCAATAAATACGCTTATTCGATGATGTCGCCGCGCAGAAGATACTTACACATGGCTGCGGTGCTGACAAAACCCAGCATGGCAATCAGCAGTGCCGCCTCAAAATAGAGCCCAGACCCCACTGAAATACCAAATAGAATAATTAGCGCGACACTATTTATGTACATGGTGTCGAGGGCTAGAATCCGGTCTGGCAGGTCGGGCCCTTGAAACAGCCGCCAAAGGTTCATTACCAAAGAGAGACAAACCAGGGTGGTTGCGAAGATAATGGCTCCGTTCAACATCCGAAAATCTCCTTAAGTGGCGTCTCATAACGTTGTTTAATGGATGCAATAAGCGCCTCTTTATCTTCCAGGTGCAGTACATGAACGTAGAGCCAGCAGTGATCATCAGAGACTTCTGCGCTAACGGTGCCCGGTGTTAAAGAGACGGTGCTTGCCAGAATGGTGATCGGAAACTCGTATTGAATCTCGATTGGGACCGCAACAAAAGCCGGATTTAGTGTTCGTACTGGTCCGAGTACCAACTTGGCTACTTCAAAATTGGCGACCACAATGTCACCCAAAACACGAAACACATAGCGTACACTAAGCCATGGTTTAGTGATGCTTGGTTGCGGATCTTGCATCCCTGAGGTGAGTAGAGGGATGGCTATTGCGAACAATGCCGCTAACAGCAAGTGACCGGGTTCCAATGAGTTATTCAGTAATAGCCATACAACAAATAGTAGTACGGAATGCATGGGCATGGGGACTAACCGAAAGCGAGGCTGAGACTTCATTGCTGACCTCCTGATGGCAGTAGTGCTTCAACCGACTGCGCAGTATCGTGCAGTTGTGATGCGGTGAGACCGGTAAACTCAGTGACCGGTCCGCCAAAAATGACCAGTAGTGGTGAGGCGGCTAACAACAAATAGATGGCGATCAGCTTGAGCGGCGAGATCGGTTCGTTGGTTGATTTCTCTCCAGAGTAACGCCAAAACAGACTGGTGCCCGCGCGGGACATCGCAATTAGCGTCGCCAATCCACTGAGCAGCACGACCGGCCAAACCCAACTGATCTCGTTGACCCCTTCCGCAGCTTGCAATACCAGGGTTTTACCGACAAACCCCGAGAGCGGGGGCATACCGATAACGGTCAGTGCCGCAATGGCGAAAGCGATACCCAGAATCTTTCCACGGTGTATTTTGCGAGCAACAACATAGCGATCTTCTGCTTTACCCCGTTGCTCGCCGATCAGGTCAGCTAGCAAAAACAGCGCACCGGAAACCAGGGTCGTATGCACCATATAATAGAGGGCCGCTGCCGTGGCCGACTCCCGCTGCATTGCCGTGGCGACCAGCAGCGTACCGACG
>JBFKTM010000584.1:0-2801 GCA_041636295.1 Oleiphilaceae bacterium | reverse complement strand
ATGGATTGGGGGCCGAGATTGGTATTTCGACCGATAAGATTCACGCCCGAGGACCGGTTGGTCTGGAGGGGTTAACCTCGCAAAAATATGTGGTTTTTGGTGATGGCCATATTCGCCAGTGATCGTTGTTACTGACGCGGTCGTAAAGATGGCTCTGGTTAATCGTAGTGTGCACCCTATATGAAAATCTTTATGGGGGGCACCTATGACCCGGTGCATTGTGGCCATCTTAGAATGGCGCTCGAGCTGAGTGAACTTTTTAAGCCGGTAGCTAATGCGACTGGGAGCACCGCACCATCAGCTGAAATTCATCTGCTACCTTGCTTTCAGCCGGTTCACCGAGGTGAACCGGGGGCTACTTCTCAGCAACGGGTAGCGATGTTGACGATGGCTACCGAGGGGGAACCGGCTCTGGTGGTTGATCAACGTGAGATCCAGCGCGGTGGCCCTTCCTATACGGTAGAATCCTTGGAAGATATTCGTGAGCAGTGCGGAGCTGAAGAACCGGTTGCGCTGGTATTGGGGACGGATGCGTTTAATGGTCTGGCAAGCTGGCACCGTTGGCAGGAGATCCCACAGCTGGCACACCTGATCGTCTTACATCGGCCGGGGTGGGCACTATCTACCACCGATGAATTGAAAGAGCTAATGAGTGTTCGTAACGTGGCGGAGATTTCCGCATTACACGCCCAGCCTGCGGGTTGCATACTGCCCCTGGAATTAACCGGGTTGGATATATCGAGCTCTAAGGTTCGAACTTCGATTATGAGTGGGCACTCTGCCCGTTACTTGGTTCCTGACTCCGTTTGGCGTTATATTTGTGACAATAGGCTGTATGGCTACCAATACTGAATTGGTTTAAATATACGGCCATGGACATGACAATGGGGCTTCACTCCTGATAGCCCCTAAACAACTGGTATATCAGCGATGATATACATTTATTAACCTCTTGGAGGACGTAAACTGTCGAGTTTGTGGTTATTGCGGAAATACCTATGTATTCCCTTTAGATAGAACCATCAAACTCTTCTGAACGAAAACAATATGCAGACTGACGAGCTGAAAGAAATTGTAGTAAATGCACTGGATGATATGAAGGCAAAGGATATCAATATACTGGATGTCCGTGAGCGCACCAGTGTCACTGACTATATGGTGATCGCTTCTGGGACCTCTAATCGCCATGTGAAATCAATTGCTGACAATGTGGTTGAAGAGGTAAAAGGCAAAGGCCTTCGTCCTCTGGGGGTTGAGGGCGGAAGTGGTAGTGACTGGGTGCTGGTAGACCTTGGCGATGTTATCGTACATGTGATGATGCCGGCAGCACGTGAATTCTACGACCTGGAACGTTTTTGGCGTGATGCGCCAGATTCAGAAGCCGCGGCCGAATAATCAGGTTGTTTAAACGTTCGGTAAATATAGTTAGCGCGCCATGAAAATTAAACTCATCGCTGTCGGAACACGCATGCCCTCATGGGTTAATGACGGATATACGGAATATGCCCGGCGATTACCTGCGGAGTTTTCCCTGGAGCTGATCGAAGTCCCGCTTGGTCAACGGGGTAAAAATACGGATATTCCGCGGGTGATCAAGCGAGAAGGAGAGCAGATGCTCTCCTCGGTTGATGCCGCTGACTATGTTATTGCGCTTGAGGTTAATGGGCGCAACTGGAGTACCGAAAAACTAGCTCAGCAGGCCGAGGGGTGGCAGATGGATGGGCGCAATGTGGCGCTACTGGTCGGAGGGCCTGATGGTTTATCCGATGCTTGTCGCGCTCGTGCCAATCAGCAGTGGTCTTTGTCACCGTTAACCCTTCCCCACCCATTGGTAAGGGTGTTGTTAGCTGAGCAGTTATATCGCGCTTGGAGCATCACTCGCAATCACCCCTATCATAGACAATAAGTCATCAGGTTAACGCTGTGAATACTGCTCGGATGTTAAAGGACCCGATACGGGAAAAAAGGATATTTACGTTTCGGGCGGTGCTCGCCATGCTGCTCATTCTAGTAATGGCTACCGTGCTGGTTGTCCGTGTCTATTATTTACAGATTGTAGACTATGAACACTACACCACACTGTCCGATAAAAACCGCATGCAGCTGCAGTCGATTGCGCCTACGCGCGGCCTTATCTATGATCGAAATGGGGTGCTTCTCGCTGATAATCAGCCCGTCTTCAGTGTATCTATTGTAAAGGAGCGAGTGGTTGACCTTGACCAGACCGTGGCACAGGTCGGACGAATTATCGAATTGTCTGATGAGCAGATCAGTAGCTTTGAAAAAAACCTTAGTAACCGCCGAAAACCCTACGAACCAGTACCACTCAAATCAAAATTGACGGAAGAGGAGATTGCCAGGCTCTCTGTACAGCGTCATGTATTGCCAGGCGTCGAGGTGGAAGCCGAGCTGGTGCGGCACTACCCGCTGGGTGAGACGATGGCCCATATGCTTGGGTACGTGGGACGAATAAATCTGAAAGAGCTGAAGCGGGTTGATGCAACCAACTACTCGGCGACCAATTATATTGGAAAGTTGGGTGTAGAAAAATTTTATGAAGATATCCTGCACGGCAACGTAGGGTATCAAACTGTTGAAACTAATGCCCGAGGACGCATTTTACGGGTGCTGGATCAGGTGCCACCGGTACCGGGTAGAGATCTGAAACTGAATATTGATGTACGGCTGCAACAGGTTGCCATAGAGGCCATGGAAGGACGCAGAGGGGCTGTCGTAGCCATCGAGCCTTCCACCGGTGGTATTCTAGCCTTGGTAAGCACGCCTAGCTTTGACCCAAATTT
>JBFKTM010000583.1:0-2808 GCA_041636295.1 Oleiphilaceae bacterium | reverse complement strand
CTCCCCAGCCCCTTTAAAACCAGAATTAAAGAAATCAGACTGAACCTGAGCATTAAAAAATTGATTGATAGGGCCATTCGATAACCAGCTGAAGTCAGCGGACATTAGCAGTTTTACCCGGTTATTAGGCTGTAGCTCGATCAATCTCAACCGGTCCAGTGCCGCCAGCGCACGAATCAACTCATGCTCTGTTAATGCATAGGTCTCCAAAATCTCGTTAAAGGTCCAGCGGTTTGTCACACAGACCGCAACCAACAATAATTTCAGATCACTCACCAGCAACGCCTCCTGCTCTAACGTGAGTTCGCTGATCAACCGCTGATCTTGCTCTACCTGTTGCAACAGATCAGTGATGGTTATATTCATCATCTGACAAATTTGCTCCAGACGTTTTAGTGAAAAATCCTTATCTGCAAACAGCCGCTTTACACTGGATTCAGAAATCGCCAACGCCTCGCCAACCTGCCTATAGGTCAATCCATGTGCTTTCAGCGCGCGCTTTAAGGTCGTTACTATAACGGTCGTTTCTGCCAAATGACTCTCCTCCTCTTGTTTTACACGAATACCAACTCTAGCTTCATCATCACAACAAAGTACCGCCACACAATACTTATAGATCAACAAGAAAAGACTTCAAGGGTTTTGGTTGCCTATTTAATACCACAGCACTACATTCACTTCATCAAACAGGCACACCAGACCAACCCCATAAACGATGCAGGAGAAGAATAATGATGATTGACGATGTTCAGAGTAACAGCCAAAGCTGGTTATTTTTTGTAAAGGTTTCCTTTGCTATTTCACTGTTAGCCATGGGGGTAGGCATCGTAATGATACCCGCCGATTTAATGGTGAAAGGGTATTTAGCGATCTGTTCACTCTTTGTGGTCAGTTCCACGATCACCATGTCAAAAACCTTACGAGACGATCACGAAAGCCAGCGACTGATCAACAAACTGTCAGAAGCCAAAACACAGCAGATCATCAAAGAGTATACGGATGCCTAAAGTGGCAAGTGGCAAGTGGCAAGTGGCAAGTAATATCGTGTAAATCTTTCGATGTAACAAAAGTCATAGTATTGAGGAGAACTCCCCAATGAACGTTATGAGAAAAATCGCGACCGCCTTCAGAGGCTCAATGCGAGAGAGTGCGGAGATCGTGATTGACGCCAACGCTATTCGAATATTTGAGCAAGAGATCCTGGATGCAGAACAGGGGCTCGCTCGTTCAAAGCAACAGCTCACCTATGTGATGGCAGAGCGGGTTCAACTCGAGCGCAGTAACAGCAAACTGCAAGAACAGATAAAATCCAGAGAAGTTCAGGCGGCCAAGGCACTGGAGATCGATGACGAGGTATTAGCCGGTGAACTGGCGGAGGATATTCTTGAGAAAGAGCAGGTCGTTGCTGAGCAACACGTGGCCATTGGCAATCTGACGGGACGCGAACGCAAGCTGACCCGTTTCATACAGGAGTCCGCCCGCCAGATTAAAATGTATCGTAGAGAGCTGGGAGTCGCCAAGGCGACCGAAAGTGCGCATCGGGCATCGAAGATCGCCGGTACCCACACAGGCACAGTAGCAACCTCTATTACCGACCTGCAAATATCATTACAGCGAATAAAACAGCATCAACAGCGAGCAGACGATACCGCTGACGCGGCAGCCACGCTTGAGGATACGTTAGGAGAGCAGTCGCTGGATAAAAAAGTGGAAGATGCCGGCCTCGGGACGCATCACGCAGATATCCAGGCGATACTGAGTCGAGTCCGCAAATAACCCCCTATCTTGTGCCGCACCCTACTAAAACCATCCCCCTCTCCTTATAGTGCGGCACAACACAACTTGGCAGCTCACAATAGGGCAATCCTAAGCTCGCCGTCTGCGAAATTGACCTAACACAATTCCCCCACCGACAGAATAATTAAACTAGACTGACTAAGACCCTTAGGGGCAATCAATAAGCAAGAGGTTAACACCTGTTAACATGCTGGAGACCAAAGACAAAATACTGTCCGCCGCTTGTGATATCTATTTGGACCAAGGTTCCAAAGGGATGAGCATGCGCAAAGTAGCTAACAGGGCGGGTATCACGCCTACCGCTATCTATCGGCACTATGACAGTAAAGACGCCTTACACCATCAAGTATTAATTGACGGCTTTCGTGCGTTTGGCTCGTATTTATATCCGACACTGGCTGGTGACTCTCCATTGACTCGATTGCACCTCGCCGCCGACGCGTTCTTCCGTTTTGCAACCGAACAAGCAAGATACTACGAACTGCTTTTTCTCACGATGGACTCCACCGAAGAGATCAAGGTTAAAAAAACACTGAAAAAAGAAGCCCGCGCAACTTACGAGTTCATGATTGAGCGAGTTAAAGAGTGTATGGATGCAGGGGATTTAAAAAAAGACGATCCGGAAGAGATTGCCATGCTACTACTCTCTGTTTGTAACGGTTTTTTTGGACTCTACGTTTCAAAAAAATTTGAAGGCAGCATCAGCGAAATGAAAGCGAAATATGATCGAACTTACCAACGAATTTTAAGAGGCATTGCCGCTTAATTTTTTTGGAAACGAAGTTAACACCCGTTAACAGTCGCATTGTACGGGTTAACGTTGTTAGCGACTATGTTGTTCCATAACAGTGTAAGTAGTAACAATGTAAGTAGTAACAATGTAAGTAGCAAAGATGTGAATAGGAACAATGAGAATAGTAACGATCTCAACGTCACTATCTTACAGCAACTATATTAACAGTAACGATGAAGTACTTTTAAACGGCCTCAGGGAGAAATCCGAATGAAACT
>JBFKTM010000582.1:0-2819 GCA_041636295.1 Oleiphilaceae bacterium | reverse complement strand
GCTGGAGCAGTTGGTGGTTATTGAAGGAGACCAACGCAACGAAGTACGACTCGCGGATATAGCCACCATTGTCGATAGCTTCGACAACGAAGAAAACAAGGTCACCTTCAATGGCAAACCCGCTGCCTTTCTGAAGATCAGTAAAAATACCCGCGATGACAGCCTGAAGATTTTAGCAGCGGCCAAACAGTTTATCGCCGAAGAAGAGGCTAGACTGCCAGAACAGGTGGAGTTCCACCTGACGCAAAACTTTACCAGTATCATCAATGACCGTATCGAAATGCTCTCGACCAACGCCTGGCAAGGGCTGTTGCTGGTATTTGCGGTGATGTGGCTGTTCTTTGGCACTCGTTATGCCTTTTGGGTAGTAATGGGGCTCCCGGTTTCGTTTCTGGCCAGCGCCTTCATCCTCGGCAATATGGGCATTAGTATCAATATGCTATCGATGGTGGCACTGCTGCTGGCGCTGGGTATCTTAATGGATGATGCCATCGTTATCAGTGAAAGCATTGGCAGCCAGATCCGCCACGGTAAAAAACCGCTGGAAGCCGCCATTGATGGCACTAAACTGGTGGCCAAGGGGGTCTTTTCATCGTTCCTGACCACCCTCTGTATCTTCTCCGGCCTGCTGTTTCTCAAAGGCGATATAGGCCAAGTGCTGGTGGTTATTCCCATTGTGTTGATCTCGGTAATCTCCGTGTCACTGCTGGAAGCTTTTTTTATATTGCCACACCACTTACAACACTCCCTGGCTCACCAGAACAAGGCCAAAGCCGCCAGTGGCTATGAAGCGCGATTCCGGGAGCGGTTTGATCAGGGATTTGACAAGGTACGACAAACCATTGATCGCTGGGTCTTGGTATTGATTAACTACCGCTATGCCTTTCTGGGCAGTGTGGTGGCGATACTGGTCATCTCTGTCAGTCTGATGGTCGCAGGTATCATTAAGTTCTCCCCCTTTCCCAACGTGGAAGGCGACGTCATTCAGGCCCGAATACTCATGCCAACTGGCACCTCGCTGGCACGCACCGAGGCCGTGGTTGAACATTACACCGAGCGTTTAAAGGAAACTAGTGAGGCCTTTTCCAACGATGGTCAACAGGCAGTGGAAGCCGTTACAGTCAAATTCAATACCCATGCCGATGCCTTTGAAGCCGGGCCTCATCTGGCTACCATCAGTGTCGATATGCTCACCGCAGAACAGCGCAATTTTTCACTAAATTCGTTTATGGACACATGGCGACAGCAAGCCGGTAACATCCCGGATGCCTGGAGTATCGCTATTAAGGAACCGAGTATTGGCCCCAGCGGGCGGGCGATTTTTATTCGCCTGCAAGGGGATGAATTGACCGAGTTATCCGAGGCCTCACATGAGTTACAGCGATGGCTGGCAGGTTACCCGGGCGTTAATAACCTGATGGATGATCTGCGCCCCGGCAAACCGGAATTCACACTGAATCTGAAGGCGGGAGCCTTTGCACTGGGCATAGACGCACAAACCGTTGCTTCGCAGCTGCGTGCAGCCTATCAGGGTGCCAAAGTGATCGAGTCGAGTATTGGCCTGGAAACGTATGAAGTCAGTGTGATGCTGGACGATGCGTCGAAAGATGAATTGTCAGATTTTGATACTTTTCCGATTATTCATCCGGCAACCGGAGCCATTATTCCACTCTCTCATGTGGCGGATATCACACCGACCCGTAGTTTCTCCCGAATCCACCGGGTGGATAATCAACGCACAGTGACCGTGTACGGTGATATTGATAGCCAGAAAAACAACACCGGTGAAATTATCGCAGACCTTAAGAAACATAAACTTGGGGAGCTAGCCGCCCAGTTCCCCAAAACCAAAATCAACTTCCAGGGTGAAGTTAAAGAGGGTGCCGAGACACAGGGATCGATGAAGACCGCCTTTATTCTTGGTTTAGCCGGGGTGTTTATATTGCTGAGTTTTCAGTTCCGTTCCTATGCCGAGCCCTTGGTAGTAATGCTCAATATACCGCTGGCCTTTATTGGTGTGGTTTGGGGGCACTGGTTAATGGGGCTGGATATCACCATGCCTTCACTGCTCGGTTTCGTCTCGCTGGCCGGCATCGTGGTCAATGATTCAATACTGCTGGTAGAGTTTGTGAAAAGACATGTGGGGGAAGGGTTGAGTGTCCATGAAGCCGCCGCCAGAGCCAGTCATGATCGCTTCCGCGCGGTATTGCTAACCTCGCTCACCACCATTGCCGGCATGACACCACTGCTGTTTGAAACCAGCTTGCAGGCCCAGATATTGATCCCGCTGGCGACCAGTATTGTGTTTGGGATCGCCAGTTCAACCTTGTTAGTGTTGTTTGTGGTGCCCTGTTTTTACAGTGTGCTGGAGGACTTTGGTTTGGCTAAGGCGAAGAAAAATTAATCATATGGTCATAGTTTGACGTTATTCCCCAGCCCTCTATCAACAAAGGGCCGGGGCTCTAAAGTAGCTGATCCCAACTAGAACCCCTTATCTAAACAACTTCTCAGCCCACTTCGTCAACCCTGAAGTCACACTGCCAAAGTGGTCGCCGTCCATAATGGGGATCTCGCCCAACTGCTGTTGAATAGCCTCACGAATCACCGGTGATTTCGCCGTGCCCCCGGTCACATAGACCAGATCCGGGGTGCATTGTGCCTGAGTGACCGCTTCGCGCATCAATGCCCAAATGGTCTTGAGTGGGCCTTGTATGGCACCGGCAAACAGCTCTCTAGTTACCGACTGCGAAAGGCCGCGCTCGATAAAATCTAAGTCCGCCTCAACCTGACATTCATCGGATAACGCAATCTTGCTCATC